>NZ_JAVRCE010000002.1:0-67389 GCF_034530915.1 Nostoc sp. DedQUE09 | reverse complement strand
AAATCCAGTTTCCCGTCACCGTCAAAATCTTCCACAGCAACGGCATTAGGATTTGTCCCGACTGCAAAACTGGTGGGTGTACCAAAGCCGCCACTGCCATCGTTCAACAGCACCGATACATTGTTGTCAGTGGAGTTAGCAACAACCAAATCCAGTTTCCCGTCACCGTCAAAATCTTCCACAGCAACGGCATTAGGATTTGCTCCGACTGCAAAATTGGTGGGTGTGCCAAAGCTGCCACTGCCATCGTTCAGCAGCACCGAGACATTGTTGTCAGTGGAGTTCGTTACCACAAAGTCTAGTTTGCTGTCACCGTCAAAATCTGCTACAGCAACGAAACGAGGGCCTACACCGACTGTGTAGTTAGTGGGAGCGCCAAAGCCGCCACTGCCATCGTTCAACAGCACTGAGACATTGTTGTCATCAGAGTTAGCAATTACCAAGTCTTTTTTACCGTCACCGTCAATATCTGCCGTAGTAACGGAATTGGGATTTGTCCCAGATGGGAAGTTAGTCGCATTTACAAATGATATGCTCATAATTGCTTTTATTAATAGTGTTTTAGCTTCCTTACTCCTATTTCTGCTAGTAAAGCTAATATTCTTTGTTAGCAAAGTAGGAATGTCCAGCTTATTGTGTTAATCATGGCAGTGACATCAGTAAATACACTAAGCAGGATCGAGTTTATGACTCATGCAAAGGCTTTATTGGCGATCGCATTTACACATCACATCCATACAACCCATTTGGGATCTTTTCTAGACATATAAAGGTTGCCAGAAGGCTGTTTTAAACAACCTAGTAACCAGGGGGTGGTAAATCATAGAGCAATTGATGCAAAAGTATGAAATCCGGCTTTGCACAAGACTTATAGACAGAAAAATAGAACCCAAATGGGATCTATAGTTGAAGTTATTACCCACGCATAAAACAACCCCATCCAGAAGCGAGATGAGGTTGTAAAGCTATAACTATTTCTGCAAAGTAAATAAATTTTCAGACAATAGCTCGATCTATACAAGCCCTCATCTTTTCAGATAGAGTTCGGACATGGGGTTCTCTAAAAATAGAGTCGTGGTTTCCTGGGACATTTTGAATATCCAAACCTCCTAAGACCATTTCACTCCAACCCATTTGGGGGTCAACCTCTCGTTTTTCCAATGCAAAGCGTTCTTCTGCTCGGAATACAGTGACTCGACCTGGATAAGCTTTTAGAACGTATTCTCTGGCTGCCTGTTTATTGGCTTCTTCGATTGTTAATTTCCGGTAGTTATAAGGTACAGTCTGCCAAATTCTTAAGGAAAATTTAAAGATAAATTTTCGTAACTTTTCTTGAAGTTTATACTTCAGCCAAGAGCTTTTGTTCTTGATTTGCTCAAGCACGTAATTAGTCCCAAGTTTTGTCAGGTTGTCCCAATGCTGAGAAACTCGCTTTTCTAATGGTGCTTGTTTAATATAATTTGGGCCAGTGGTATCAAATAAAGCTAAGAGAGCTACTTTTTGACCTTGCCTTACTAGTTGTTGAGCCATCTCCCAAGCTACTAGCCCACCAAAGGAGGAACCACCCAAAAAATAAGGGCCTTCAGGTTGAATAGTTTGTATCTCTTTGATGTAATGAGCCGCCATTTCTGTAAGCTTGGTAAAGGGAGCTTCTTTCCCATTTAATCCTCGTGCTTGTAGCGCATAAAATGGCTGATTTTCACCTAAATAAAGTGATAAATCTCGGTAGTAGAGGACACTTAAACCAATTGCATGGATACAAAAAAGAGGTGGCTTAGAACCGTTGGGCTGCATTGGTACTAGTGATGACCAAGGCATCAGTTTTTCTGAGTTGATACTAGTATTACTCTCAACCTGATTATGGCTTTCTGGCAAAAGCCCTTGCTGGCGAATAAAATTAGTTAACTGCTCAATAGTTGAAGATTGCAAGATAATAGCTAGGGGCAGATTTAGACCAAATGTCTTTTCAATCTGAGAAAACAGGTGTACTGCAAGTAGTGAGTTTCCACCCAAATCAAAAAAGTTGTCTTTTATGCCAATGGGATGAATACCTAAAAGATTTTCCCAGATTTTAGTTAACTGAAGTTGTAATGGATCTTCTGCTGTGGCAAATATTTTTTCTATTTTAGAATTACTTGGATTTAGCTCAGATAAGGCTTGGCGATCGACTTCGCCATTAGCATTTAATGGCAAATAATCGACTATGAAAAAGGCAGAAGGCAACAAATGTTCAGGTAACTTTTGCTGGAGAAAACTCAGCAGTTGCTCACTTCCAAAAGTTTCTCCATGTTTGGGAACAACATAAGCAACTAAACTTTTATCGCCAAGAACATCTTCTTTGGCAATCACCACAGTTTTTTGTACGCCTGGATATTGACCCAAAATTGTTTCAATTTCAGCCAACTCAATGCGAAAGCCGCGAATTTTTACCTGATTGTCTAAGCGGCCCACAAATTCAATGTTGCCGTCACTTAAGTAGCCTCCTAAATCACCAGTTCTGTAAAGGTATGCTCCAGATTCGCTGCTAAAGGGATTGGAGATAAATTTCTCAGATGTTAATTCGGGACGTTTAAAGTAGCCTTGGGTAACACCGATACTGCTGATGTAGATTTCACCAGTTACGCCAATAGGGAGGAGTTGCGATCGCCCATCGAGGATGTAGATTTGAGTGTTGGCGATCGCTTTTCCTATAGGAATTTCTGACCGAGTGTTACTGGCTTCGGTGGTAGTTTCCGGATCGTAAACCGTGGCTGTTAAAGTTGTTTCTAGCGCTCCATAAGCATTCAGCCAGCGTACTTGCTTGCCAACTTTTTCTACCCAAGTTAGATAAGCATGGCGTGAGACTTTTTCACCACCAACCATAACTAAGCGCAAGCTGGCTGGCAAAGTTTGGGGAAATACAGATGGCTCTTTAATTAACTCATACCAAAAAGCAGTAGGTAAATTGACAACGCTAATCTGTTGTTGAGCAATAAATGGGAAAAACTGCGTCGTAGAGTTTTGTAGCTTTTGAGACTGGATAATTGCGGTAGCACCAGCAATCCAACAGGGGAACAGTGATTCAATGAAAGTATCGTAGCTGATACTAGGTATGAGTAGTAGGCGATCGCTCTGAGTCAACTCCCAAGTTTCGCTAATTGCCAAGCTGTGGGTGACAAGATTATGGTGGGTAATAGCTATACCGTTGGGTTTTCCATTGCAGCCGGACACATACATTACGCAGGCGAGAGTCCGATCTGTGCCATAACTTTCTGGATTTTCAGTCACGTGTACGGCAATAACTTCCCAATCACTATCCAAACAGATAGCTTGTGCCTGATGCTCAGAGAACTTCTCAACTAATGAGCTTTGGGTTAACACCAAAGATATTTGGGCATCTTCTAAAATAACAGCCAGACCATCTTGCCCAGATGTCGGAGCGATTGGTACGCAAGTTCCACCGACTTTCAAAATACCCAACAGCCCCACAATCATCTCCAGGGAAGGCTCTAGATAAAGACCGATGAGTACCCCCGATTCTACCCCTAAAGTTTGCAAATAGTAGGCTAGTTGATTTGCACGGTGGTTGAGTTCCTGATAGGTTAGTTGCTGATTTTCAAAACTGACTGCAATATTATTTGGAGTTCCTTTTGCTTTATTTTCAAACCACTGATGGATACAAGTATGCTGGGGATAATCAACTTGTTTGCTATTCCACTCAACTAACAATTGATGTTGTTCGGGTGCTGTCAACAGGGGTAATTCAGCAATCGGGCGATCGGGGTTAGCAATAATACCTTCGAGTAAAGTTTTGAAGTGTCCCAACATCCGCTTTATGGTACTGGCATCAAACATCTCGGCATTGTAATCAAATACCATGCCTAGACCATTATCCTGTTCCCGCAAGACCAACGTCAGATCGTATTTGGTTTTGCCATGATAGATGTAGCCAAATAAAGAAGTGATAGTCAAATCAGGTAGTTGCACTGATGCCATGCCACGACCATTCGACCAAGGAGGATTGAGGGAAAATTTTACCTGGAACAGGGGTGAACTATTGCGACTTCGCTGTTCTGGTTTAAGTTCTTCAATTAGCTTTTCAAAGGGTAGGTCTTGATGGGTATAAGCTTCTAAACAATCCTTACGCACTCGCTCTAATAATTCTCGGAAAGTTGGATTTCCTGCAAAGTTACTCCGCAGTACAAGAGTATTAGAAAAAAATCCAATCAGCCCCTCGGTTTCAACTTGTCCTCGACCTGCACTTGCAAAGCTAATTAGTAGGTCTTCTTGTCCAGAATAACGGTAGAGCAATAGCTCGAATGCTGCCAATAGAGTCATGAACAGGGTGACACCCCATTTTTGACTCAGGTCTGTCAGGGCATGGTTCAGCGCCTTTGATAGCAGCAGGGCCGCGCGATCGCCTTGATAGGTTTGCACTCCTTGAGGACGGGGGCGATCGTAAGGTAACTCAATGATCGGTAAATTGCCTTCTAGCTTTTGCTTCCAGTAGTTTACTTGTGACTCTAAAACCTCTCCCTGGAGCCATTGATATTGCCAATTGGTAAAATCAGCATACTGCACTGGTAAGGGAGTTAAAGGAGAAGCTTTTCCCGCCGACAATGCTTTATAGATATTAGTGAGGTCTTGATAGAACAGATCGGATGAAGCACCATCACAAACTATACAGTGCATATTCCAAATTAGCAGATGTTCGCGATCGCTCAATCGCAGCAGTAACACCCGCAAAATTGGCCCATTGGCTAAATCGAAGGGTTGATGAGCTTCTTTAGTTGCCAGTAGGTGAGCTTCTGCCTCTCGTTGTTCATCTGGTACTTGCCGCAAGTCAATTATTGGCAATGTCAAAGAAACATCGGTGGCGATGACTTGAGTGGGCTTTCCATTCACTGCTGGAAAAGTTGTCCGCAAAACTTCATGGCGACGGACGACTTCTCTTAAACTTTCTTCTAAGACAGCAACATTCAGATTCCCCGTAAAACGCACCACAACTGGCATATTATTTGAGGAACTATCAGGTTCAAACTGATGGAGGAACCATATCCGTTGCTGGCCAAAGGAAAGCGGCAAGTTGCCATTCCGTTCACAAGCGACAATTGGGGGAATCTGTGAACTGGCGGCTGTGTTAATTTGTCGGAGGAAGTTGATGATTTCGGCTTTTTGAGTTTTTAACTCGGTCAGCAATTCTGGTGTGAGACTATCTTTTGCGGCCCGATAGCGTAAGCGTTCGCCCTCTAACCAAAGTTTGACATCGCGCTGACGTAGCTCAGATAGTAGTTCATCTAATGTTTTCATAGCTCGCCTTCCTCGTAATCATCAGCTGTTTCACTCTCAGCAGCCTGAACGCCTTGGGCTGCCCACCGCAGAGTTTCCACTCGTTCAGCCAAATCTGCTACCGTTGGTAATTCAAATAAATTGGACATCAAAATTTCTGCTTGCAACGCTTGGCGCATTCGAGAAACTACTTGAATTCCTAGTAGAGAATATCCACCCAATTCAAAAAAGTTGTCGTTAATTCCAACCTGCTTGACATTAAGAACCTGCGCCCAGATATCTGCAATCTGCTGTTCAATGGGAGTGCGAGGCGCTACATAATTTGCCTCCAGTTCCGGGCGGGAAGCATCAGGCTTTGGCAATGCCTTGCGATCGACTTTGCCATTGGGGGTTAACGGCATCGCTTCTAGTGCCATAAAGATTGTTGGCACCATAAAGTCAGGAAGTTGTTGTTTCAAGAATCGACGCAATTGTGAAATCACTTCCAAGCTATCTTGAGCAGTTTCGGCAACAATATAACCGACTAAACTAGTCTCATTAGGAATGTCTTCTCTAACAATTACAACAGCTTCTTTTACGCCTGGATGTTGCAGGAGCGCGGTTTCAATTTCACCCAATTCTATGCGGAAACCACGCAATTTTACCTGATAGTCGATACGACCCAAGTATTCAATATGTCCATCTGGTAAATAGCGAGCTAAATCCCCAGTTTTGTATAAGCGCGATTCAGGGTTTGGGCTGAAGGGATTAGAAATAAATCTTTCAACAGTCAGTTCGGGACGATTTAGATATCCCCTTGCTAGTCCTTCACCACCAACATACAACTCACCTGATATACCAATGGGAGCGGGTTGTAAATGGGAGTCTAAGATGTAAATTTGCGTATTAGCTAGAGGGCGACCAATGCCTATTGCTTTATTTGCCGTTGTCACCTTGTAGCCTGTTGACCAAATCGTTGTTTCTGTTGGCCCGTAAAGGTTCCACAGACAAGCTCCCTTCGGTAATAATTGATTGGCGAGGTCTTTAGGCAAGGCTTCACCTGTGGAAATCATCTTGAGTTGAGGACTACCTTGCCATCCGGCTGCCAGTAGTAGCCGCCAAGTAACTGGTGTCGGTTGCATAAAGGTTGCCCCGGAGGTGGTTAGGGCTTTTAATAGTTGAGTACCATCAGCCGCAACTTCACGGCTTACCAACACCAACTTCGCACCTACAGATAGGGGCAGAAAAATTTCTGAAACGGCAATATCAAAGGATAGGCTAGTAACAGAGAGGAGAGTATCTTCAGCAGTTAAACCGGGTTCTTTAGCGATCGCCTGAAGGAGATTAACAGCACTCTGATGTTGAATTTGAACGCCTTTCGGTTGACCTGTCGAGCCAGATGTATAGATGACGTAGGCTAAGTTATTGGAAGTGACGTTATGTGTTGGGTTATCTAACCCGTAATCTATGGATTGCCAGTTGCTATCAAGGCAAACAATCTTTGCTTGATGATTGGGTAGCCCCGACTTTAGCTTCTCTTGCGTTAGTAGCACTGACACCTGAGCATCTTGCAGCATGAAAGCTAAACGTTCTTGAGGATAAGCATAATCTAATGGTACGTAGGCTCCTCCGGCTTTGAGAATGCCTAAAACTCCTACAACCATTTCCAAGCTGCGCTCGACACACAGACCAACCAGAACTTCTGATCCGACTCCTAAGCTTTGGAGGTAATGCGCTAGCTGATTGGCTCGCTGATTCAGTTCGCGGTAGCTAATTTGTTGATCTTCAAAAACTACAGCGATCGCATCTGGAGTCTTTTCCACTTGAGTTTCAAACAGCTGGTGAATGCAGATATTTTGGGGATAAGCTGTTTGAGTATTGTTCCATGTTGCTAATAACTGTTGCTCGACTGCTGGCAAAATTGGCAATTTAGCAATAATTTGATTAGGGTTAGCAACTATACCAAATAACAAAGTTTCAAACTCTGCCATCCGGCGGCGGATAGTATCAGCGTCAAATAAATTAGTGTTGTACTGACATTCCAGAATAAGTTCACCATGCGATTCCGTAGCATTGATAAACAGTTCAAAATTCTCGAAGGCGCGGGGATTGGAGAAAAATTCTACTTCTAAATTGATAAAGGGAAGTCGATCGCTGTCTAAGGCTTGATCGACATTAAATATAATTGGTACTAAGGGAATACGGCTGGAATCCCGTGGCAATACTAATTTTTTGACCAGACTGCCAAAGGTAAATTGTTGATGGTCATAAGCATCTAAGACAGCCGAACGCCGCGTTTGCAAGTAGTCGCTGAAAGATTTTTCGCCATTAATCTGACTACGCAATGGTAGTAAATTAACACAGTGACCTACGAGATTATATTGACCTAAAGCAGCTTGTCCGGCGGCTGGAATACCTACAACTAAATCGTTTTGTCCTGTCAGACGGTGCAGCCAGACCTCGAATCCTCCCAGGATTGTAGTCATAAAGCTACAACCGAGTTTTGTTCCTAGTTGTTTCAGGTTGGTAACTAATTCGGGATTTAAATGCCAATCTTCGCGGGCGGCATTAAAGGTTCTAAGTGGGGGACGGGGGTGATCGCTAGGGAAATCCAGTACAGGTACAGAGTCAGCAAATTGTTGTAACCAGTATTGTTCTGTGGCGATCGCTTCTGGGCTATCCGCCTCTTCTTCCTGCAAAATCGCATATTCACTTAAGTAGTCTGGTTCTTCTAATTCAGGAACAATACCCTGTTGCAAGCCAGAATAAAATTTACCCAAATCTGGCATCAGTACTGCCCAAGACCAACCATCACATATAATATGATGAGCTGTCAAAATAGCTAGATGCTCCTGCGGCTGCAATTTGACAATTTTTGCCCGAAATAGAGGGCCATGTTCCAAATCAAAAGGTTGCTCTACCTCTTGTCGCAAGATACTAGCTAATTTTTCCTGTTTTTGCTGTGGTTCTAAGTTAGACAGTTCAATAATCGGAATTTCAATTTGCCGAGAAGCAACAATGCAGAGTGTATTGCCATCGGTACTAAAAGTTGTCCGTAGTGCTTCATGACGTTGTACTAACTTTTCCACCGCAGATTGGAAAAGTTTGACATCTAGTTCGCCTTTTAGTCGCAGAGATTGAGACTCATTATAAGCACAATTAGCAGCATCGCCCATTTGCACAGAAGCCCAAATTTCTTTTTGTGATTCTGTAGCGGGGGCGGTTAGAAGTAATTCTCCATCTGCAAATGGATCAAAATCAACCGCAGTTAATGTCGATTGGTAATCTACAGGTGATAAGGTCATAAAACTCTATTATTTTCTCAGTTTATTGAATGTGGATAAATCTCAATCTTTTTTAAATTACTGACTTTAAATACATTGTTTAGCCAAGATTTTAGACTTTAAATAATTACGCGCGGGGACTTCTACAAATCTATATGTCAATGATGCAGCCAATAAGACAATCATAAGAAATACTCCTAAAGATGTCAACAATTGATATTCTGTGAAATCTTTGCCAAAAACATCGTGAAATTTATAAAACCAGAAAACTTTTAACAATTCTTGAATAAACCAATGAACCATATAAACTGAGTAAGAGATAGTCCCAATATATAGCATTAACTGTGAATTTATAAACTTCGATATAAGATTTTTATTGTTGATAGATACAGATAAAATCAGTAGAGAAAAAGCTGGTAAAATTAGCCAATCATGAATGTTACGAAAATTATGCCAGTAATAATGCATAATCAAAATTATCCAAGTTATAGCTATAATTGCCAGGAAATTAAGATTAAAATGCTTTTTATAATTACCTCTATGATAAATTTTGTAAGTTATAATACCAAGGATGCATTCTAGCCCACATCTACCTATTGAAGGTATGCCAATAATAGTATCTAAATTTCCACGGGTAAAGGTGATTAGTAGTAATATGCAAAAAAGAGTAAAACTATAAATTATCAAATCAGTTTTGAATTTATTGTTTAATAAAATTAATAATAAAATTGGAAATATGCAGTAAATAAAAAACTCTACACTTATTGACCAAGCTGGCTCATTCCAATAAGTATTACACCATAATAAAGGTGGGCACTTTATGTCAAATGCTTGGAGAAGAAAAATATTGGAAAAAAGAGCCGTTAAGTTAAATTTACCACTAAAAGCAGAAGTGTTTAGGAAAAATAATTTTACAACCTCTAATCCAACAAATAGAAAAATAATAAATATATGCAGAGGATAAATTCTCGCAAAACGCGAGAATAAATATGAACGATAGTTCTTTAAACTGACTTTCCAACAAAAAGTCTCTGCATAGACGTGGGTCATGATAAAACCACTCAGAATAAAGAAAAAATCAACCCATAAATATCCATTTTGGAAAAAATTAGTATAGGCTGATAAAGTTGAACCTGTTTTCGGTAAACCGTAGTAAGAAAAATGGTGTATAACAACAACCAAGGCTGCAATACCGCGTAAAGAAGTGAGCGATTTTATGTGTTTATACATTGAGATTTTTGGTTTTAGTTTCTATCTATAGCAATCCGATTAAAATTGTAAAAATTCTTTTTAAAATTAGATGCGTAGTTGATTTATTTTGGTTAAACAAAGAATGCCGAAAGCACTGATTTTGTATAAAACCAAGCTACGCAAAACATCTAAAAGAGAAAATTTTACAAATGATTTCGAATTGCTATAAAACACCGATTCAGTATTAAGACTAATTAATAATTAGTCATTTGATAAAAATTAGATTTTTTTCACAATCTTGTTGATAAATTGCTTTAACTTTCCCTCAATAGATTTTAGTTTTAATACACCAGAGCGCAGGATCATAAATTTACTTTTCGGTCGGCGATCCGATAGAAGACCGAGAGCAAAAATTTTGAGCCGATCTTTCAAAGCAGATTGATCTGGTGGAGTGGGTTTTAATCCCAGTCTGCGTAAGTAGCTGTTGACTTGATATATTCTGGCTTTGAGATCGTAAGGTCGCAGATAAAAGAGGATACTCAAAGCTACAGAGACATTATTACCATTTTTAGCCCAATGGGGTGCCAATATCGGATGATGGAGTCCCTTGCCTGGTTGTAAATGGTAAACCCTTGCTTTGCTCTGATTCTCCTCTCTATAATTTGCTACATTCAGGTCGCCTACATAAAATTTTTCAATCTCCTCTTCGCTCAGTACAGAACGATCGCTTTGATTGAAGAGGCTCATATCTTTCTTGCCCTGAATTTGAAACAGGAAATTCAACTCACTATCGATATGGTAAGGTGTAATAGAATTTGGGGAACCAATAAAGATGTAAGCACCTAGCCACGTCATCTGCTGCCGAAGGGGTTTACCTGTAAGAGTTTCGAGTTCAGTTATAATCTGGTTGACCAAGGCAGCATATTCTGGGTCTGCTTGAACATCTTCAAGCATTACCCAAGAATCCGATTCTCCAATATGTGCGATCGCCTCGTTAATTTGCTTGATTCCAGGTCGCTGATTCCACTTTTGCTCAACAGGAACTTTGCTGATATAAGACTGGATTTTATTTGTTCTACCCTGACTTAGCATGGTATTTGCAAGCTCAACTAAGCGGGGGATCTCAAATAAAGGATGTCCTGCAAGGTTATGCGAAAACATGAAGTGAGAAGAGTTGAAGTTTTCCCGGAAGTTTGAAACATCAGTTTCAATGATTTGTTCGGGAATTTTCAGATCGGACTTAATAGAACTCGGTTCAAGTAGATTATCAACTGACATACAAAACCTGGATGGATGAGTATTTACTATTTGCAAAAATTACTGACGCTTACTACACTTTCTATACACTCGATTTTTTAAAGCACTTCAGAAAACACTTGCGACTTGTAAATATTTCCCAGGACGCTCGGTATCGGGGATATACCAAGCGGGGTTTCCTTGGGGATCTCGTCCTAATTTGGCATCAGGTTGGGGAGGACGATTACGTAAACTGTTATTGATTTCGCGGTTTGTTACTTCTATAGGCGGTGCAGACAACAAGCCAGCAGACTGCATTTCGGCAATACTTTCTTTAAAGGCTGCCATTACGAAAGCCAGATCGGCTTCGGAATGGGCTGTTGTCAAGAAGCAAGGACGGTGATCCCAAGTATGCACTCCCTTATCCCGCAACAAGTAAAACAGTAAATCTCCGTAGGGAAACTCTGGTAAAGACTTCACCATGAAGAGGGAGCCGAAATTATAAGCTGTAAACGGAGCCTGAACTTGCTGGAAATAGCCCATGAGTTCCGCTACAAACTTATCGGTTCTGGCATTGAGATTTTGCTGTAAGCTGGGGCCACTCTGTTTTAAATGCTGAAGCACTGCTTTGGCGGCTGCTAGTGCTAAAGGATGGCGGACGAAAGTGCCAGCGAAGTAAGTCACGCCTACTTCTGGAACGGAGTCATCGCCAAACTGCCAAAAGCCACCATCCAAAGCATCCATATATTGTGATTTGCCAGCAATGACTCCAATTGGTAGCCCACCGCCCACAATCTTACCGTAGGTTGCTATGTCCGCCTTGATACCGAAATGTGCTTGAGCGCCACCTGGATGAATTCTGAATCCGGTAACGATTTCATCAAAAATTAGGGCAATACCAGCTTCTTGTGTGAAATCACGCAATTGCTGAAGGAATTCTTTAGGCTGGTATTCAGGACGACGGCTTTGCACAGATTCCACCATCACTGCTGCTAACTCATCAGCCCGACTTCTGAGGATTTCTAGAGACTCAGGCGAATCATAGTCCACCACCAAAATGTTCTCTACCATTTCCGGTGGGATACCAGGAGCAGCAGGAATTGACCGGAGTTTCTTTGTACCTCGAACAATTACTTCATCCAAAATACCGTGATAAGCTCCAGAAAATATGGCAATCAAGTTACGTCCTGTGATGGTACGTGCCATCCGCATCGCTCCTAGAACCGCTTCTGAACCTGTGTTGCAAAAGGCTGCTCGGTCAAAGTTGGTCAACTCACACATCAGCTTTGCCACTTCTCCAACTAAGGGAGTTTGCGGCCCAATTTCCATGCCGAGTTTCAGTTGTGCTTCAATTGCTTCAGTAATGAAAGGTGGCGACCAACCAAACAAATTCAAGCCAAAGCCATTGCTTAAATCGACATATTCATTGCCATCAACATCCCAAAGTTTAGAACCTGAAGAACGAGACGCCACGATGGGGTAAACCATCTCTTTCATCGTCGGGTTAAACCCGGAAACAGTTCTGGGGTCTGCCAGATAAGGGCGATGAGTTTGAGTATATTCTTTGGATTTTTGAGTCCGTTTTGTATATCTTTGGATAATTTTATCTAGATGAGTGCGTTGTTGGGCTGTCAAAGTTTTAGTCTGGGTCTTTTCAATTCGCGCAGCCGCACCAAATGCCTTTTTAGCACCATTTGACTCTGTTTCTACTGATGCTGATTCTTTGCTGGTTTGGCTTGGGGGGACAGATACAGCATTTTGTGGCTTGACACCATTATTTTGAGATATCGCCGCAGGTACAACTGGGACTGTTACAGATTGACTGCTATTCCCCAATAGCGCCAATTGCTGGCTCATAATTTGTAGCTGCTGATTAATCACACCTTCTAGGACGCTACTAGATGCAGCAGGTTGGAGGGAAATCTTAGGTGCAGATCCATTTGATCCATTTGTATGAACTTCATGAACTACCAAGGTAGGTGATGTGGTTACAGGTGCAGGTTCTGGCAGTGGGGCTTCGGGAACGATATCTGCAACGGTTTCTGTTAATCCTAATGCGGATAAAGTTTCGGGAGACAAGGCTGAATTGATAAAGTCGGCCAGTGTTCCTAAATTGGGGTAAATTTCTAGTAACTGCCTAAGTGTGACTTTGACTTGAAATTTTTTCTTTAACGCTAGCCCGACTTGTGTCAAAGATAAGGAATCTAATCCCATTTCTAAAAATGTTATCGAGTCGTCAACACTAGCAATTTCCAATCCTGATGTTTCTTCGATAATTTGTTTGAGCAGAGGAATAAGTTTTTGCTGAGGGGATGTTGTCATAGTTTGAGTCTTTTCTAATAATTGGGGATTTGGAAGTTTGGGAGTTGTTGCCCGATTGGGATGAGGTGGAGGATCGATCCAGAAGCGTTGGCGTTCAAAGGGATAAGTAGGTAGAGGAATTCGTTGTCGCGTTTCCCTTTGATAGAAGTTGCTCCAGTCAATAGATACTCCTGCTAACCACAGTTGTCCTACTGCTTTGAGTAATGCCGTCCATTCGGCTTCGTTTTCAGCGTTATCATTTAGAGAAGGAATCGCTATCTGTTGTTTAATATCTTTTGCTTGTTGGCGGGCTAAGGTCGTAGTTGTGATTCGCGGCCCTACCTCTAACAGTAGGCGTTCTGGCTGCTGCCATAGAGTTTGTACGCCCTCTGCAAATCGCACAGTCTGACGTAGATGTGTAGCCCAATACATCGGATCGGTTGCTTGCTGGGCTGTAATCCAGTCGGCGGTAACTGTGGATACAAAGGGAATTTGGGGTGGCGATAATTTAACTTTCCTAACTACCTCAGCAAAAGGGGCTATGATGCTATCCATCATTGGGGAGTGGAAAGCGTGGGAAGTGTGTAAATGGCGACAGATAACTTCTTCGCTTTCTAATTGTTTTTGCAGAGATGCGATCGCCTCTGTAGGACCAGAAACTACACACAGGGAAGGGCCATTAATTGCAGCGATCGCTAGTTCTGCACTCAATCGCGGCTCTACCTCTTTGGCTGGTAAGCGCACTGAGAGCATAGCCCCTGCCGGTAACTCCCACATTAAGCGACCGCGAGTTGCAACCAACATCAGCGCATCTTCTAAAGTGAATACACCCGCAATACAGGCGGCGACAAATTCGCCAATACTGTGACCAATCATGGCTTGGGGCTTGACTCCCCAACTTTGCCATAGTTGCGCTAAAGCGTATTCAATGACGAATAGTGCTGGTTGGGTAAAGCAGGTTTGTCGCAGGGAGATAGCCGCAGTTTCCTGTAGGCGTAGCCCGCCGTAGGCATCGCTGGGTGCTGGATAAATGATTTCTCGTAAATCCCTACCCAGTAAAGGCTTAAGGATTTCAGCGCATTCATCCACTACTTCCTGAAACACAGGTTCGCGGTTGTAGAGATTCAGTCCCATGTTCACATATTGCGATCCTTGTCCGGGGAACATGAAGACAACGGCTGGATTGCGGATTTCTGTATGACGAGTATTTACTTGATTTGGATCTAAAGATTGCAGGGCTGCGATCGCATCTGTAAGATCGTGACAAACTACACTGCGTCGGTAGTTAAAAGATTTGCGTCCTCGCTGTAGGGTATAAGCTACATCAGCTAAGTTGATTTCGGCATTGTATTGTAAATGCTGCTGTAAATTCGCGGTTGCAGCCTCTAAAGCTTGACTAGTTTTTGCCGAGAGCAACAATAGCTGCTGTGGGCGAGAAGATCCAGAACTTTGGATTTGTGGCGCTTCTTCTAGCACAATATGAGCATTAGTCCCGCCGACACCAAAAGAACTCACACCGGCTCGTCGCGGAGTTTCACCCTCCGACCATTCAGCTAGTTTGGTATTTACATAGAAAGGGCTGTTGGCAAGGTCAATCTTGGGATTGGGAGCCTCAAAATTTAAACTAGGTGGAATCTTTTTATAATGCAGGGCGAGAGCGGTTTTAATTAACCCTGCTACTCCAGCCGCCGCAACTAAATGTCCGACATTGCTTTTAAGAGAGCCGATCGCACAAAATTGTTTAGCATCTGTATGCACCCGGAATGCTTGCGTCAGCGCTTCAATTTCAATTGGGTCGCCTAAAGGTGTAGCTGTGCCGTGAGCTTCAATATAAGAGATGGTTTCTGGATGGAAGTTGGCATAAGCTTGCGCCATTGCAATGGCCTCTGCTTGTCCGTCTACGCTGGGAGCGGTAAAGCTCACCTTATCAGCGCCGTCATTATTGATACCAGAACCTCGAATTACAGCATAGATGCGATCGCCATCATGGAGTGCATCTTCTAAACGCTTGAGGACAACTACTCCTGCACCATTGTTGAACATTGTGCCCTGAGCGTTGGCATCAAAGGGACGACAATGCCCATCCCCAGAGAGCATACTGCCTTCTTGTGCCACATAACCGCTGTTTTGGGGTGTAGTCATAGATACACCACCAGACAAAGCCAAATCGCACTGATAGCTGGTTAAGGCTTGACAAGCCTGAATGACTGCAACCAAAGAAGTGGAACAGGCTGTATTGACGCTGACAGCTGGGCCTTTGAGGTTGAGTTTGTAAGCAGCACGGGTGGTTAAAAAGTCTTTTTCATTGGCTAACATCGTTTGGAACTCACCGATGCGATCGACAATTTCCATACGACCAGCAATATGGTTAGCAAAATAAGTATTTTGACCACAACCAGCGTATAAACCAATCAAACCCTCAAAAGACTCTGATTCATAACCAGCATTTTCTAGGGCTTCATAAACCAACTCTAGGAATACTCTAGCCTGTGGGTCCATAACCACAGCTTCAAGTGGATTAATGCCAAAGAAAGCGGCATCAAAGGTTTCGCCCCCAGGAATTATCCCTCTAGCTTTTACATAGCTAGGATCTTTGCAAAGGTTCGGATCGATACTAGGATCTAGTTCTTCATCTTGAAAGAAAGTCGTTGATTCTAATCCCTCACAGAGATTGCGCCAAAATTCATCGACATTTCCAGCGCCAGGAAATCTTCCTACCATGCCAATAATGGCAACACCATCAATAGGATCTTGGTTATCGGATGCTTGCATATTTACCATTGCTTAAACACCTTGTTGATGATTACGGCGACGAGCACGAGCTGCTTGTTGGCGTTGGGCGCGATTTTGCAGCTTGTCAGAAGACGGTTGGCTGTTCTGGTTTGAATCCAAATAGTTTGCTAAAGAGCCAATTGTTGAATACTGAAATAGCTTTACAGCAGATAATTCAATACCAAGTTCCTGTTTTATTCGCGCAGCAACTTGGAGAATTGAGATTGAGGTTGCTCCCAAATCAAAGAAATTATCATCAATCCCAACGCGATCGATTTTGAGCAGTTCAGATAAAATACCTGCAAGCAGACGTTCTAAATCTGTTTGCGGAGCAATGTACGCTTGTTCCAGTTGCGGACGTTCTCTACTTGGTGCTGGCAATTTATGTCTATCTACTTTGCCATTTGCAGTCAAAGGGAGTGATTCTAACATCACAAATGCCGATGGCACCATGTAATTAGGTAGTCGCTGTTGCAAGAAATCACGTAATTTATTGTGCGTGTATCCACTGTTATAGTGAGGAACAATATAAGCCGTTAACTGTTTTTCAACTGCTTCATCCTGACGAGCTAAAACGACAATTTCCCGAACATCAGGATGTTGTGCAATTTCTCGCTCAATTTCCCCTAGTTCAATGCGGAAACCGCGAATTTTTACCTGATTGTCAATCCGACCTAAGAACTCGATATTGCCATCTGGAAGATAACGAGCTAAATCTCCTGTTTTGTAAAGGCGCGTTGCTAAATTGTTATAAAATGAGTGAGAAATGAATTTTTCGGCAGTTAGGTCAGGGCGGTTAAAATAGCCTCTAGCTAATCCATCACCACCAATGTACAATTCACCAGCTTCTCCAATTGATACTGATTGGAGGTTTTTATCTAATATATAAACTTGGGTGTTAGCAATTGGGCGACCAATAGGAATCGAAATATCTGGTTGTAGTGGGGCTGTTATCGGATGGCAGCAGGTAAAAGTTGTATTCTCAGTTGGGCCATAACCATTAATTAGTTGACAGTTGTTTACTGTTTGGAGAAACTTCTGCACATGGGGAACAGATAAGACATCACCACCCGCTAAAAGTTGACGCAAGGATTTTAAAGCATCAATTTTTTCATCTACTATTAGGTGAAATAGACCGGCTGTTAGCCAAAGAGTAGTAACTTGGTATTGCTGAATAATCTGCCCTAATTCTTCTAAAGATGGTGTATTAGGAGGGTAAATTACTAGTCGCCCGCCATTAAGTAAACAACCCCAAATTTCAAAAGTGGAAGCATCGAAGGAAATAGGAGCAAGTTGCAGAATTACTTCTTCAGGCGTGAGTTGAGCATAATTAGTTTCTTTGACTAACCTAACTACACCACGATGGATAACGCTAACACCTTTGGGTGTACCTGTAGAACCTGATGTATACATGACATAAGCCAAGTTATCAGCAGTGACACTAGTACTTAGGTTCTCTTTTTTATTTAGGGCGATTGTATTCCAATCTGTATCTAGGCAAATTACAAGTGCTGTGTGAGTAGGTAATTTGCTAACTAGTTCTTTTTGAGTTAATAGTACAGATACCTGGGTATCTGACAACATGAAAGCTAAACGTTCTTGTGGATACCCTGGATCTAATGGTACATAAGCTCCACCTGCTTTAAGGATAGCTAAGAGTGCTACAATCATTTCTAAAGAGCGCTCTATGCAGATTCCTACAAGAATCTCTGTTCTTACCCCTAGTGATTGTAGATGTTTTGCTAGTTGATTAGCACGATTATTCAAATCTCTATAAGTAAGATGCTGATTATTAAAAATTAGTGCTATAGCATCAGGCGTTTTCTCGACTTGTGCTTCAAACAACTGATGAATAGATGCTTGTTGAGGATAATCAGTTTGAGTATGATTCCACTCTATTAGTAGGTTGGTTTCAGATTTTTTCAAAGTAGGTAATGTTAAATTATCTTTCTCTAAGTTGTTTTTTGATAATAAAGGTTGACCATTATTATTCATTAGTAATTCATTTTTATCTTTAGATAATGAATTAGTTATTAATTTCATTTTTAAGTTGAAGAAAAATACTTGTATCAATAAGAAACAAGGAATTGGGTGTATTTAAATTTAAGATGAGATGTTTATTTTTCGTATTTAGAGAAACAGATAAAATAAAAAGTGGGAAAGCATTTTTATTTTATCTATTAGGGTTTATACGTAGAGTTTAGGGTACATTATTAGCTTTAAAATTATATGAAAAGATTAATTTGACAAAAAATTATGCCGCAATCCTACAATATTTGTGTGAAAGGGCACTGACTCTAAGATTTAGTTCTCTCATTCTGACCTATTTCCTCCAAATCGTAGTTATTTTCAATACATCTTCATTGAAAATTAAAACTTTAGAGATGTTTGCAATGGGAATATTAACTGTACGCAGGCTTATTTTGAGATAACAAGAAGAATTAATACCTTGAGGAACAAGGAATACTGCGATTTTAGCAACTGATAAGTAATGTAAACTCTTCGAGGTAGGTTGGACTCCAGCAAAACGAGAATAGGGTGAGCATTACAATGCCCACCCCACAATAACCAACTATTTGCTGTAGTCTACGTAATTGAAAATCGCTGTTTCAACTGATAGTGATTTCTGCCGTGCTGCACAAGGCTAACAGACTAAGCCACAACACTAGCAGAGAAAACGAAGTCATTTGCTGTCAGGTTAGTTGAGGTAATTTGTAGTAATGAAGCCAACTCTGTATTTCCGATTTTTACAATAGTGTTAGCACCCTGTTGCAATAGGGTTAGAGCACTAAACTGAGTGACGCCAATCCCGCCCAGCCCGATTTTATCAATACCGATCGCAAAATCAGTCACAATGTTCTTGCTAGATGGCAAACTGGCGTTAGCAATCCAGAACTGGTCAATGCCAGTACCACCACTCAAACTATTACCACCCTGTTGACCAGCGAATAAGATATCATCGCGATCGCCACCAAACAACAAGTCATTGACATTGGAGAAGAGTTTATCATCTCCAGAACCACCATACAGGCGGTTATTGCTACCTTCACTCTTGAGGGTGTCATTACCGGAACCGCCAAAGGATAATTGACGCGAACCTTCAACTACTGTAAGAGTATCAGCGCCTGCGCCTCCCAATAAGTTATTACTACCATTGGCTTCGACTACGGTAATTCGATCATCACCGTTGCCACCATCGGCACTCGTGTTGTTAGCAGCACCATTTTGACCAACAAAGATACTATCATCACCGTCTCCTGCGGACACAGAAGAGTCACTGCCAACTAGCACACTATCTTCACCGTTTCCAGTCTGAACTGTGTTACCTGTAGTACCTTCTACAAAGTCTGCTCTGTCACCTGTGAATAAGGTTTGATTTGGCTCAAGTGTAACGTTATCACTGTTAGTGGAGCCAAAATTAATTTCTTCAGCTTGAGGTTGACCTAAGCCAGGAGCAAGGTTCAGGGGCTTCTCCAGTTTCAGTAAAATGATTTCGTTGTTGTCTATAACTGGATTTTGCGGGTCATTCCCAGGACGACCTGTTGAAGACGGGTAGTTGTTGTCATTAGCTACCAAAATGGTGTTTTTGTCAACAACTAAAACATTTTCAATTGTGACAAATGGGAAGTCAAAGGTAGTTTTGCCATCGCCGTTGAGGTCGTTGGGGTCTTGGATATTCAACAAGTCTGCAACTTCTTCTTTAGCTACGTAGCCATCAGAGTCTTTTTTAGACAAGTCAATTTTGTAGATTTTCTTGAATTGAGCAGCAGTTCCTTGACCACCATCTCTCTCAATAACTAGGTACTCATTGTCATTAATGACTGCTAAATCCCCGATCGCATATGCAGGATTTTCCAGTCTGTAGTAGAGCTTATTGTCGGTATATTGGCGGCTGGCGATGTCAAATTCGTTAATCCGCAAAGTAGCGACAGGATCGCCTTGAACTGTACCTTCTAATAGCATATAGAGCTTGGTTTTGCTGGCATTAATTGCTCCGCCTTCAAAACCTTTGGAGCCGCCTAAGTTAGCAAAAGCATCTTCTGAAAGCACATCAGGGTTTTGTGGCGATCGCACTAAGTTATTCTGAGGATCGCTCAAGAAATCTCGGACTTTATCACCTGTCTCTGGGAAGTCTGTGAAGAGTGCATCTACGCCTAATTGAAAGAACTGCTGAAATTCTAGTTCTGGATTACCTTTGTAATCTGCTGCTAAGTACTGGTCTTCGTCCCGGAAGGTGTAGGGATGAACCTGTAAACCTGCATTGTGAGCATCTTGAACTAAGGTCGTGGGAGCTAACAGCGTTTTGTCAGCATCATTTACTGTGCCGTCGTTGTTGACATCATCTGCCAAACCATCGTTATTAGCATCTGTACCCTTGACACTGACAATTAACCGCTTCCAGGGGCCAATGCCATCAGCATAGGTAGCGATTTCAGCCAAACCTTCTGGAGTCCGTAAATCACCATAAGTCCGAAGGTCGTCACTGACTTCAAAATCATAAGGCTGAGTCTCTATGATCTCACCATTTAGCTCAATTCCAGCTGCATCTAGAAGTTGAACCAGGGGAATATCTACACCTGCATTAGGCATAATGCGATCGTGGAGATCCTTGAGATTACCGACTTCAAAAGATTGGATGAAGATGCGGCTGGGATCGGTGAAGTTCTCAGCCTTGAGTGTATCGATGAGAATTTCACTCGTGTTTCTATTAATTTTGTCCGTAGTGCCTACATAAGTAGCTTCTTCGGCAGAATAGGTGGGATGCTTAGTTTCGGGATAGATGCCAATCTTTTTACCTGTCTCGGCTTCTACTTCCTTAACCAAGTCGATGATTTCGGCGAGGGTGGGAATTTCAAATTGACCATTGAAGGATTGGTCACGGAAAGGTACACGCTGTATAGCTCTTAAAGTCTTGATTTCTTCTAAAGTAAAGTCTTCAGCAAACCAACCTGTGATTTCTGTTCCATCTAGACTGACTGTTTTCTTGCGATCGGCAAACTGTGGATACTTGGTAACATCGTAAACATCTGTGGTTGTATTGCTGAGATTAACAGTACCATCAGCGTTTAAAATTGCTAAAGCTGGCTCATGGCGAGCAATTAACACACCATCTTTTGTTACTACTAAGTCTGGTTCAATAAAGTCAGCACCGTCCTCAATTGCCCGTCTGTATGCCTCTAAGGTATGTTCTGGAAGATCGCCACTTGCGCCTCTGTGACCAATGACTTTAGGTGCTTCTCCATCTAAAGTTTTAAATTGGTCGGGTGTAGCAATGGGAGCCTCTAATAACTTACCACTGGCATCAAAATGTAGTAGGTAGGGGCCAAACTCGTCTCCAACCCAGATTGTACCGTCTTTGTCAAAGACGAATGACTCAACATCAAAGTCTGCACCAGTTAGTAATCTTCCAGTAGTTCCCTCATTCACAATTTGAAAAGGAACTTTGTTGTTAGGGTCAGATAGTTGGATGTAGTCTAAAACTTTAACGCTGCCGTCACCATTTTCTGTTCCCTTAAAATTCGGGTCTAGACGATTGATCCGCAGTAGAAAGTCTTCACTATTATCTTTGCTACCGTAACCGTTATCTGATAGGAAGTACAAAGAGTTACTGTTAGCAAATTGGACACCACTGAAACCCTGTATTGGCTGTCCTGGGAAAGGCCCGGTTCTACCATTGGCTGAAATTTCTGCACCAGAAGCTGGCCCATCACTATAGGTATCAGCAGGTAAAGAAGCAAAACCTACTAACTCAACTTTTGGCTTTATTGAAGCAAACATCGTTTGGTAGATGTGGGTTTGATCATTTAAACCCGCAATTCCCGGAATATCAGAACCGTAGGCATTATAACCTTGACCTACCAAGCTATTTAGCACTTCCGAACCAGCACCTTGGTAGTAAACAGGTACCGGACGGTTGGTGTGACTTCCCCAACCATACTTAACAGTGGGATCAGACCCCCAGTAATGTCCAACATCTGCTGGAGTATCCAAATTGGTTAACGCTTCAGCACCTTGATTTTGTACTACAGTCGGAAAATCACCGTTGAGAGTCAGGTAGTGATCGTGGTCAGCAGTAACAATTAGTAGGTTTTCATCCCAACCACCATTGTTGTTGATCCAGTCAATCGTAGATCCAACTGCCTTATCGAAGTCCAAGGTGGTGCCGATCAAGTTGTCTATGTTGTTATCATGGGCAGACCAATCGATATCGCCACCCTCAACCATCAACCAGAAACCATCGGGATCTTTTTCCAATACATCTAACGCAGCATTTGTCAAGTCATTGAGGGTTGGGTTTTCGTTAACCTCTTTGGCAATGAAAGATGCATCCGTCTCTCCCGGAAGCAGTGGACGTGTGGTGTCTACTTTGGCGTTATCACCTTGGTTAGTGAAAACGCTGAACATATCTAAACCAGTAGTGCTGTAGTCGCCGTTGGCAGAACTTACAGGCAAGTTACCATTTTGACCACGCGCACCATACAGACCGAAGAGGCGATCGCCTTTTTCTGGATCGATTGCCGCCGCAGTTTCAGCTAGTTTCTGGGCGGCATTCTCACCCCGCTCTAAAAAGGTGTAATCGTAGAGGTTGTTTGTTGGTTTAGTGCTAAGTTCTGTGTAGGTAGATTGGCTAATGTATTCATTGCTCCTATTTGGCTCAACCCCACTTGGTAGTAAGTCTCCAGGGGCAGAGAGTGGGTGTCCACCACCAAGTAATACTGTCGGTTGATAGACACGGAGTTCCTGTTGCAGAATGTTGTCTAATGCCGGATAGTCACCATCATACTTATTGCGACGGTTAACGTTGGCAGCAGCAGCACCAGGTGTTGCATGGTCAATAGGAACTGAAGTTACCAGACCAGTAGATTTACCAACTTGGTTCGCCGTTTTGAGAATTGTTTCTAGAGGATTCTCGAAAATATCAACGGCAATAGCGTTGTTGTAACTCTTGACCCCAGTGTACAGAGTTGTAGCGGTGTTTGCAGAGTCAGGATAGCTGTACTTAATATATTCGGGGTCATTACCGGGAGTCCAAGGGTTAACGCCACCTCTGGTAGGGTCATAACCTACTAGGTTTCCAACAGCACCATCACTGACTTTTGCACCACCTGTTGGGGTATCGCCTGGGTTAAAAGTTGGATTAAAAGTGAAACCAGGGCGAACTGGGCTTTCTCCTGTGATCGGATTAGTGCCGTCAAGAGCTGAATTACCAGTACTAAAAACTCCATTACTATCAGCGATCGTCGTCCCATAGGTGGTTGCCAAACCGTAGCCTTGGAGTGTTTGAAAGTTGAGTCCTTGACCCTTACCTTGTGTATAAAAATCACTCAGGTTAGCGCCTGTCTTACCATTTTGAATCTCTTTGTAGATGGATGCAGCACGAGCCATTTGCCAGCCCATACCATCCCCAATCATAAGAATGACGTTCTTAGCCATGAAAGAGAATCTCCCTGTGTTTAATTGTTGAGATGGTGTTAGCTCCAGTGAATTCAAAAAAAGAATATGGTGAGTTAAAACTAATAGGTTTTGCTTTAAAGATGTAGTTGACTTGTAAGCTTGTTGATTCTGAACTATTAAATGTCAGCCACCACAATTGACATCTCACTAGAGCTTTTAAGTAACAAAATTGACAATGTTATTTTCACCTTAATTAAGATACACAGCAAAAGTTGTGAAAATATTGTGGAATGGTTAAGAAACCTTGTATTGCAATCTTTTGCTAAATCTATTGCTAAGAACTTGCTGGATATTTTTGATAACATAAAAAATTGTTTTAAAAGCCTGATATTATCTATCCTTAGTAAGATGAAAATCTCTAATTTTTATATGAATCCACAATAAATAATCAGTACAGCTTCATTAACTTTGGCTATGTAATGAAGCTGTAACAATTAGGCTATGCCAACAGGCTAAACTACACTAGCTGAGAAAGTAAAATCATTTGCTGTGAGGCTAGTTGATGTAATTCCAACTAATGAAATCAACTCAGCATTTCCTGTTTTCACTAAAGTATCACTGCCCTGTTGTAACAGTGTTAATCTACTAAACTGAGTTACACCAATACCGCCCAGCCCGATTTGATCAATGCCGATCGCAAAGTCAGTAACAATATTTTTGCTAGTTGCCAGACTGGCGTTAGCAATCCAGAATTGGTCAGCACCAGTACCACCACTGAGGCTATTGCTACCCTGTTGACCAGCAAATAGTACATCATCACCAGCGCCACCAAACAGGGAGTCATTGACATTAGAGAAGAGTTTGTCATCTCCAGACCCACCGTAGAGACGGTTATAGCTACCATTACTCCTGAGGGTGTCGTTACCTAAGCCACCGAATAATGATTGACGAAAATCTTCAATTACCGTGAGAGTATCATCACCTGCCGCTCCAAACAAATTATTACTACCACTGGCTTCTACTACGGTAATAACATCATCACCACTGCCACCATCAGCACTGGTATTTTGAGCCGGGCCATTTTGACCAATAAATATGCGATCGCTACCATTATTCCCAAAAACTGAAGAGTCGCTACCTGCAAGCACTATGTCATCACCGTTTCCAGCCTCAATTGTGTTACCTTGAGTACCTTCTACAAAATCTGCTCCATCACCTGCACTAAAGAATTGTCCTGGCTCAAGATTGACAGTATCGCTGTTGTTAGAACCAAAACCATTCGGGAAAGTAGGCTGTACAGTTGTAAGATTATTGGGTAGTTCAAGAATGCCAAGTTTCTCAGCAGCCGTATTACCCGTAATGTTGAAGTCGTTATCGTTAAGTAAGGCTAGAGTATTGGGTGCTACTAATGCTAGACCTTCTAATTTTTCCACCCCGGTATAACCCAACTGAGCAGCATTAGCAATCAAACTCTTGCTGACAGGGGTAATATTGGCAGTAGCTAACTCCGTAGAGGTCAGTTGCTCAATAGTTTTACCAGTTGGCAAAGTAAAGTTAGCAGAGTTGTTGATGTTGGTCGCCCCAGCTAAATCAATTTGATAAATTAGTTTATTGCCAGCAGATGTACCATTGTCATCTCGTTCAACTACTGCAAACTTGCCGTTACCCAAGGATACTGCATCGCCAATCTTATCGGTTCCTGGTAGACCTTCTAGGCGATATAAATACTCTCCTGTTACCTGCTTGCTGACAATATTAAACTCCAGAATTCGCAGATTGAGAGAAGCTTTGGATGTCGCATCATTGGCAACATCTGGATTATCAATTGGACTCTGAATAAAGGCATATAATTTATTACCTTCGAGTGCTACAGCTTCAAATCCTCGGTTATTCCGGCGTTGGGCATAAACTGCTGGCAATACCTCAGTGCCAAAAGTTTCAGCAGATTGATCTGGGTTGGGTGCAGTAGCGGTTCCTTGAGGAATAAAGCGGTCAATCAATTTTCCATTAGTGTCAAAGTGGTAAATTGCCGGACGGTACTCATCTACCAACCAGTAATCTCCATTTTCCGCAATTACAATTCCTTCTAAGTCAGCACCCAAAGGATCGTTAGCTAAAACATTGTTGTCTAAGTCAACGGCAATTTCATCTGTGTAGGCTAAACCGTTTCCTACAGCTTGCAAATTAGGCAATCCTGTTAATGGGGTCGTTCCATCTTGGCGGAATAGTCCTGTTCTGTTGGTAATGGTGATTTCGCCTGTGGTGCGGTTGAGTTCAAAGTTAACTATTTCTGGCTGGAAGTCAGGTAATAAAAATGGTCTTTTAACACCATCAGGTTCTCCATTGGGGCCACGGTCTGTATTGGTGACAAATTTCAGGTTGCCATTTGCTGCAAACCCTTGGAAATATAACCCAGAAAAACCACCTAAGAAAATATCTTGATTCTCAGAGGTCGTACCTAACTTTGGTAGGTTTTCAAATTCATAAATAGTCAGCTTGGGTTGAGCTACAGGATTTCGTGGATCGTAACTAGTGGTGTCGATATTGAGAGTATTGGGGAAGGCATTGGCAATATTTTCCCAAGGTACCAGCTTAAAGTTAGAACTAATGTTTTCTTCTTCACCTTCATCACTAACTATTTTGGCAGGTTCATTAGAGCCATCTTGAGTGACAAATAAACCAAATGGGAAGTTAGGCCCCAATGGCACGTTAATTACATCAGCACCATCTGACTCTTGTACGCTGTCAATTGGGCCATTATTACCAACGGCAAAGTTACCCACATATTCGTTGTTGCCTTCACGGGTGTAGGCAACAAAAGTATTGTCACCTTGACTAGATGCTAATAAGTAGCCTGTGCCATTTTTGCCGTAATAAATGGTCAGTCCTTCTACGTCATCTGTGAGATAAGTACCCCCCAAATCTCTGACTTTATCAATTAACTTACCAGTTGTGCCTCCGTTTGGTTCTGCTTGGAACTTCCAGATACCTACATTTTCTTGTCCAATGTAGAGGAAGCCAGTTTCCTGGTCTACCACCATACCCTCAGTTTGAGGATCGCGACCCTCAATTGTCGGTATGGTGAACTCCCGCACCCGTTCAGCCCCAATTTTGCCATTACCTTTGTCAATCAGTTTAAACTGAGCCACATCTCCGGTTTCTCGGCGATTGGTAAAAACATAGTAATCATTGGTGATGGGGCTTCGGTATAAGGTAAGCCCGTAAGAACTGCGAGTTGATGCAGAATAAGGTTCTGCAAAAGGTGCTGCTTGGAAGAGAGTAGCAATACTGCTATCAGTGATCTCTTCCAGGTATTGTCCGGGGGTGTTGGGGTTAATTTTGAAAATTGCTAGTTTATCATTGTTGCGATCGCTAGCTACTGCAATATCAACTGATTGATTGCCTAATTTAAAACCGTATTGCAAGTCAATATTGTTGTAGCGAATGCCACTGGGATTAACTGTTTGCAACAAATTACCAGACAAATCATAAACCCGCAATCCAGCATTTTTAACTGAGGTTAATACTAGGCTATCGGCAGAGTTTGTGGCGTTCACATAGATTGCAGGATCGTCAGCATCGGCACGTTGATCCACTGGTAGGGTTTCATCGTCCAATAAATCGGGACGAGTTTCTAGTTTGGGTGCAGCAGTTGGAACTAAGTCTGCATCCAAAGTGAGGATTTGGGTAAATTGGCTTTGATTGAAGTTATTATCACTTACCAGCACAATCGACTGGCTACCATCTGCTAGTTTTGGGCCAAAGGTAATACCCTCAATGTTATCTGTACCGTTAGGCAAGTTTAAGTCATTTAAATTCAACAGTAAGCGCTTTTGAGCAGGTTTAATAGCTGCTAGTTGTTCAGCACTCAGATTGTTGAGAGAATCGTAGAAACTAATGTCAGTTGCACCTTGCAAAGAAACTTCATAGATTTTGATGGTGTTGCCTACACCTTGGGCAAAGGAACGTTCTAAGGCCAGTAATGTGCCACGATTATCGATCGCAAGTAAATCTGTCAAGCCATTGTCAGCCGAGCCTGTACTAGGGTTGGGTGCTTGGGCGATCGCATCCGTAATATAAAGATATTCTTTTTCTGGTTGTCCGCTAACCAGATTGTATTGCAGAATTCGGGAAGGGCTGCCACTACTGAGCGAAGCCCTTAATCCATCTTGGGAAAGCGCGTTTTCAGTGGCGGTGAATAGGGTTTTCTGGTCAGGTGTGATGGTGAGGCTTTCAAAAGCTAAATTATTGTAAACACCTGATGTCTGCGTGTCACCTGCATCGATAATACCGTTGCTGTTGGTATCTTCAACTACTGGTAGGAATTTCTTGGGGACAAATAGCGAGCCTATTTCTTGCCCTGTAGCTAGTGAAAACTCTTTAATAAAAGGATTGCTAACGCGACCAGCACCAGGATTAACTTCACCCTCGGAAGAGATAAAGACTGTACCATTGTTGGTTAAAGCGATACCTTCTGGGTCAAGGCTGTTGGTTGCAAAAAAGTTGCCATTTGTATCTTTCAGGGTGGTGACATTGGTAAAATTCACCCCGGAATCAGCGGCAGTAAAGGTATAAAAGCGGGCAGGGGCAACTTGGGAGCGATCGTCTGAGATGGCGTAATAGCGGTTGTTAACAGCATCGTAAGTGATACCAGATAATCCGCCCACCGGAGTCTGTACCCCATTCACAGTTCCCGCAACGCCAGCAGGAATAAAGCCAGTAGCAAAGGTAGTTTGTTCCAGGAATCCTGCACGAGGAATGGTTTTACCTGGTTCATTTGGCCCAGTTTGCACATCTGTAAATACTAAGCGATGGTCAGAACTAGGGAAGGGAAAAGTACCTACCAAAGGAAACGTTGAATCAGTATTCAGAGGCCAAAATACTCCTGAGTTGGCAATTTTCAGGTTAGCTGAGGGCAGCACATAGTCAGTCCGCAGGTTTCCGGGAGTGTTATCAGCAAAGTCTGCGGTGTCAAAGCTAGGATTACCCTTTTGGCTAGTGTTTGCACCAGCTTGTAAGTCTGCTTGTTGGCGCGCACCCAGGCTGGTAGGGATGATATTAGTATTGATATTAGGATTTTGCAACAGTTGGCGAATAGCGTTGTCAAAACTATCACCATCCAACGGATCTGCATTTTGATCGCCCACAATCACAAAGCTCGATCCAGCAGCAATACCGCCAGTTTTACCCTTATCATCATAAATGTAATTACCATTACCAGGGGTAATATAGTCTGCCCAAAAGCGGATCTCGTCGTGGTTGCGCTTACCGTTGCGATCTTCCGTGCCATCAAAGGTTGGAGGTGTGGGGTGGCTAGCGAGGATGTGAATTATCTCACCGTTTACCTGGATGGGTATATCCCAGTGACTTTTAGAAGAAAGGCGTAGAACTGCCAATTCCTCCTGAGAATACCAATCATTTGGCTGTGGTGTTGTTGGATCGTCAGGAAGCAAAGCATTGGGCATATCCTTCCACAGAAAATTTTGGAAGGTGCGAATGTTGGCAGTATCAATGGGATATTTGGACAATAGCAACATCCCATATTGACCAGGGAAATTCCCGAATCCAAAAGCATCATCGCCGTATCCGGTTGCGCCTGGGGTTGTCACTACTGCGCCGTTGTTGTTTAAGTCAAACCTAGAGGCAATACCCGTGTTGGAAGGAGCGATGTAGAAGTAAGGGTAGTCAACGGGTGTTGTACCATTCTGGCTGACGGCTAGGTAATTTTGCCGGAATAGTTGAACTGCCTCCGGCGAATAGTCAAACTCGTTAATTAGCAATACATCCGGGTTATTACGCTGGATAATTTCTGCAACTGCCTTTGCTTGAGCATTGCCAGGGGTAGACAAATCGCTGACTAACTGACCGTTGGCATTACGATTCAAAGAAGCGTTGAATTGAGAAAAGCGAATTGTATTAGTAGTTACCATGTTTAATTCTGAGATAGATTCTAGACATGAGACTGTTTTGAAAATTAGAAATAGGGAACCGCAGAGGCGCAGAGTACACAGAGAAACCGGAGTTCGATTAAATCTGCGTTAAATAAAGACGAAACGAGTATCTGTTGCCAAATTTGTATTGCGGTTTAACCCGTTTTCCACAACAGCAATTAATTCCGTTCCATTGTTGGTGAAAATGCCTACAGCCGATCTCACTGACCCTAGCGAGTAATTGTTAGCAACTCCCTGAAGTTGAATCCGATCGCTTGCTTGAAAGTTGAGAATATCGGCATAATCATTGTTGCGAGAACTGGTATAGAAAGCTGAAGTGGCATCACCTAAAACGTAAGTATCTACACCTTGTTCGCCGTTGAGGAGGTCAATTTCGTTTGTGCCACCGCCCCAACCAATCAGGCGGTCATTGCCATTGCTCCCAGAAAGTGCGTCACTGCCAAGTCCACCTAAGATTGTGTCATTGCCATCGCCACCAAGGAGTACATCTATGCTTCCCTTGCCATCCAGGTAATCATTGCCTATTCCTCCGTCGATTAATTCACTGGTATTAGTGCCGATGACGCGATCGCTCCCAACGAGAGCATTGACTATGTATTTGTTCAAACCAGTAAGTTCGCTGACAAAAATGATATCGTTGCCAGATGTCGCCTTGTTATTGGCAACAGTCAGGTCAAAGGTATCGCTAACATTACCGCCTTTACCATCAGCAGCGGTAACTCTGACTGCAAAAATGCCGATTTGGGAGATAGTGCCGGATATCACACCTGTGTTGGCAACGATACTAGAACCTGTGGGTAAACCTGTAGCACTGTAAGTCAGGGTGTCACCTGGATCTACATCAGCAAATTTGTTGCTGATATTGAAAGAAAAAGCTTTATTAGTAGAAATGATTTGGTCGTCAATTGGTTGTACTACCGTGGGAGCATTATTTTTAGGGAGATTAAACCGAGCCACGCTAGGGTCATGATCGCTATCCTGATCGGCAAACTCTGAATTGATGTGAACTACATCATACCCATCCAGCTTGTTGAGCAAGTTGTTACTAACTAAAACGTGGTCAAGGGTTTGAGCATTACCTTGAAAGTTATACGTGTAACGCTCATTTTGCGGCAAAGTTTCAATTAAAGAAGTCAGTCCAGCGCTTTCTAGTGTGTTGACAGGGTTGGAAAACTCAAAGTCATTTAAGTCACCTGCTACTACTACATTGGCATTGGGGGCGATCGCTAAAATATTGCTGACAAAGTTCTTCACCAGGGTAGCTTGTTGCTGGCGCTGGGTTTCACTGCTGAGAGTTGGTGGTTGATTCGGCCCAAATAATGGTTGGTCGCCACCTTTAGAATTAAAGTGGTTGCCAATTACATAAACAGTTTCACCGTTGAAAGTAAATTCACCAACTAACGGCTTACGACTGCTAGTAAAGGCGGAGTTGGTGGGGTCGATTAAACCAGGACTATTAGAAACTGTAGGAACACCAGAGACATTGGTAACTGTGGTGCTGGTAGTGGAACTACCACCGGGACGATCTATAAAGTTGACACGATTAGGATTAAACAAGAATCCTACCCGGATATTTCCACCAGGTTCACCGCCGTTCGTATCGTCTACTGGGTTAATTTGGCGATATTGATACGTCGGGCCACCAGCAGCAGTAACTGCATCAATTAACTTTTGGAAGGTAGTGCTGGCATCAACTACGCTATCATTTGTTACACCGTTATTGTCCTGAATTTCTTCGAGACTAATGATATCTGGTGATTTGAGATTATTAACAATGCGATTAGCCAAGTTATTAAACTTGGTTTGCTCGTCACCTGGATCGAGGTTTTCGACGTTGTAGGTAGCGATCGTCAGTTGGTTGGTGCTGGGAGTTAGGTTAGTGACTTCTTTTTGAATGTTACTGTTCTGTACTACTGTAGGAGCAGCCGATACTAAAACTTCATAGTTGTTAAAGCTGTAGTCAACGACACCAACAATATTACTAAGTTGCGTACCAACATTAACTTGAGGTAACACTAAAGAATTATTCAGATCGTCGATCTGAATTCGCTCAGGATTGAAGTCTGAAGCACTAATCAGGCTACCACCGCGAACCGTTCGCCCTGTGGCATTTGCGCCATTGTCTGCTAATACCCAAATTTCTTCTGATGTGCCAAAGTTTGCAGTGGGTGAAGTGGTGATCGGATTATTCACCTGTACCAGCATTCCTTCTAAGCTTTCATAGAAGTCGATGCCATCCTGTGCAGGATCGAAGGTGGTTGTTCCAGTTTCAATATTAGCGATCGTGTCGTTATCGATTACCGTTGTCGGAATAGTTTTGCCACCATTGCCAAGGATTGTAGCAGCGGGTAGGGCATTGCCAGTGGAAACGGTAACAATTGTGGGAGTGGTGATTTGTGTTTTGGTTAAATTATTGGTATCGTTGCCGGGACGAAACTCTGCAACTGTTCCACTGACTAATATGGAATCGCCGACGGATACGGTTGGCGCTAATGAGGTGAAAACAAAAATGGCTTCGGAAGTGCGATCATCGCCGTCTGGAGTAGGGTCTTGCAAGTAAAAACCGTTACTTGCTTTCACTGTGACAATTCCCGCTACATTGCTGACGGTTTGATTTCTAAAGGATGAGATATGTGCCGTTCCCTGAATGTCGCTAATCCGAAGGGATGGAGTGACTTCAAACACCGCAATTGTCTTACTGACTTCGGCTGTAGTAACTAACAAAGGCTTGCCTGTGGGACTATCAGCCGCCGAGACAAAGGTTAATCCTTCGATCGCAGTATCTTCTGGAGTGTTGATATATTGAACAAAGGTTGGGGCTTGAGGGTTTGTCACCTCGTAGACGATGACATCACCAGTGCGTTCTAAACCAATAAAAGCATAAGTGCGGTTGTTGATGACTCCGATCGCCACGCCTTCGGGTTCAGGCCCTTTATTATCGCTGCGGGTGTCAAATGTATCAGCCGCACCATCTGAGTTAAACAAAGTTGGTACTTTGGTTGCGGTGATTTGTTCAAATTGGTCGCCACTGTCGAATATCTGATTACCGCTTGCGTCCCAAATCGAAAAGGAACGCCCCCCAAATGCTTCGATGCGGTCAAAATCTCCGTCTCCGTCAGAGTCTCCTGTGGCATTTGTAACTGTCAACCGTCCCAGGTTGGTATTTTGCTTCAGGGTAGCCGCATTGGGGAAAACTGTGGGATCTAAAGCATATCCGGCTGCGCCCACTCGGATTTCCTCACTAAAACCAGTATAATCGCGGGAATCTCCTTCGTTGGCGGTAATGTAGTAAGTTTGTCCGTTGGCTGTGAAACTAGCGATCGCATCGGGTTGATATAACCCAACCACCGGCCAATTCTGAATATTAATGCCACTATCCCGATCGCTAGCATCTAATCCGTTACTTGGGAGATTGTAATTCTTTGCACCAAGGGGCAAAATATTGGTGATGGTGGCGCTAGCAATATCCAGAATAGCGATCGCATTGTTTTCTTGTAAGGTAATCCGTGCAGTTTGACCGTCTGGAGATACAGCAATATATTCTGGCTCCAAGTCTTGTGCCACCGTCGAACCGGGGCCAGTAATCCGTACACCTGCGGCTTTGAGTGTGGCGATTTGGCTATTGAAGCTTGTAAATGAGGCTTGGGCAACGGTTGCATTCGCCACGCCACCAGCAATGTTAATAATACTGACTGAACCTTCAGGATCTACCGAATTTGGTTGTCCGTAGCTGTTGGGTTCTCCCTCATTTGCTACTAATACCTTCGTGCCATCGGGCGTAAAGGTAAGCATATCGGGTAATGCACCCACCGCCACCGAGTTCAAAAAGTTGCCATTGGCGGCATTGTAGAAACTCACCTTTCCTGTCTGTTGGGCGTTTGTGCTGGTGTTTTGGACGGCGTAGGCGACTGCGACAATACCATTTTTCACCGCAACGCTGTTGGGAATAGCTTGTGTCCCTGCGGGGGGAGTAAATCCTGTTGTCAAAGAACCAGCCGAGGTTAGCGTCCCTGTATTGCTGACATTATAAATTTCAACTATGCTGCCAGCAACGACAAATAAGCGATCGCTTCCAGAATCAAAGGCAGATATTTCGGCTCCATTAGTACTGGTGAAGTTGCCAACTTTCTGCAAAATACTGGAGTTATTGTTGGTAATCGTAATATTTTTGGAAGTGGTGCTGCCCATAGACCAGCCATCTTCATCGGCATTGAAAGAGATAAAAGCAATATCGCCTTGTGTCAAAGCCATTAATAACGTCTCCTTCAATTTCTTTTGTGTTGTTTGAAAATCGCCTGAAAAGCTGATGTTCAGTAATAATTTGCAAACATAATCAAGTTACATTGACAATCGCAATATCACTATTAATAAAAACTATTTTGTAGTCAAAAAAGCTACGTATTTTACTAGTATTAATCCATATTCAGCAACCTCAAGTTATCTCAGCAATATTAAGAAACTGCTAGCAAAAGGTTAAAAGAACAAATATTTGGCATTGAATTGCGTTTAGAATAGACTTCTTGCAGAAGTGGGAAAAAGGGTAAAGGTATGAAATTTTCCCTTACCCTTTAACATCCACCCCAACATCTTGGCATTTGTTACTTTTGCAAGATGTCTAATAGACCTCTTGCAAAAATATATTTTTGCAAGAGAGGGAAAAGGAAAAAGGTTAAAGGGAAAGGATTTTGAGTTTCTTTACCCTTTTCCCCTTCCCCTTTACCCCGACTTTTGCAAGAAGTCTAATATACAGTTGGATTTAGATATCCGACTTCTCGAAGAAGGCTGGAGGGCAGCAATTTTACGCCCATAAAAGAGGCGGACAAGATGCCCGCCTCACAATAAGTAGTTGGATATTTTTTATTTGAAAGTCATTTTGTATTAAAAGCCACTCTTGCTTACCGGAACTTACCAGGGCTTAGACGAGCGCCATTAGGCTGAGATTGACGACGAATTGCTACTCCACCACGTAAATTGTTTCCAGTACCACCATCTTTGCGATCGAGGAAAGGCTTCAAATTAATCCCACCTCTAGATGAACTAATCCGATTATTGCCACCGCCTAGAAGTGTACGTCCTAAATTATATAATTCGTTGCCTCCACTACTGCGATTGCCATAAGTGTTAACGGCTATAGTTTGTTGTCCGCTATCAGCAGTAGTCAAGTTTTGAAAAATGCTATTGCGGATAACAACAGGATCTTTCCCACTGGGGACTGTTAGCACAATTCTACAGTTTGGATTAGCTTCAGTTGTGACGCAGACAATATTTTCATTATTCTCTACGGATGTCTGAAGTTCTTGTAAACCATCTGGGCGATAAAGTTCCAAGCGACTGGCAATTGCTGTACAACGCCTTTGTGCGTCCCAACCACCACCCAAAGCCGCAGGCGCTGCCCAAGGAAAGAATTGTCCTGGTTGACTTTGTGGCTGGTACATGACAGTATACTGTCCATTATAAGTCTGACAGGTAAACCGAGTTGTACCGTCAGCTGAGGGTGAAGATGGTACACCTGTTGATGTGTCTATTGGAACTGGTGCTGATGTGCCGCCTGATGGTACTGTTGGTACCACTACACCATCGCCATTAGAATCAAATTGCGCCATTGCTGCCGAATTGCCCAGACACAAAGATAAGCCAAGACTGCCCAAAGCTATCAACCGCAGCATTTGTGATGACATAAATCATCCTCCAGGAGAAATTAAGTAGGGAATTGATAGTTTAAGTGACGAATAATTCTGGCTTTTGATTCAGCAAAAACTTATTTTTTTTCTCTCTTGCTTTTTTCTCGGCAATTAGCTTTTTCACCCGTGATTGAATTTCTGCATAATGCCCCACTTCTTCGTAGGCATAAGGGTTGTAGCTATTACGGCTAATCAGGTTTTCTAAATCACTCGCTCACCACCGCCTGGGTGCGAAGAATTCGTTTCATTCTGCGGACACCTACGCATATATACTAAGGCAAATTATTTGGATCGATACCTTGAGATTGTAAATAGGCAATTAGCCGTTCTTTTTGCTGGCGTTCCTGTTCAATTTGTTCTACTGCCCAAATTAACAAATTACCTCCCTCATCCCACCAGCACAACCAATAATCAGTTCTGGCTTCTTTTGTTCCTTGCCAAGTTCCCAGAAATAAATCCATTGAATCAATCCAATGACGACCAGTTTCATCAGGTTGCTTTAACTCGTAGCGCCTATTTTCGAGTTGGTAAAATTCCAACAAACCGCCATTTGGGTCTTAAAGATTTAGCTTCACCGAGTCGGGTTGTCATAAACACCTCCTTTTATTAATTTGTCTTTATTTTATGGCTGACCAGTGCTTTGTTGTCAGGAGCAACGCTGTTATTTTAAAACGCTACTACTCGCACTTTAGAATGCATAAAACACAAAAAACCTCGGCTAAATTAGTCGAGGTAAAGTCGAGAACTGAGATTAACGATGAGATACAGCGATACTGAAATCTAAAATCTTAGCTAACGCTAAAACCAACCAAAACTAAAGCGGTGACGATTAAAGTTGCAAAAAGACTCTGTAAAACGTATTTACGTTGTTCCCAAATTGCAGGGTACTCAGCGTAGTACATCTTGGGTTCTGCTGCGTAGTTGTTGAGAATGCCGTCTTCATTAGTCGTGGTATACATAGTTTTCTTTTTGTTGTTTTGTTATCTTATGTAACTAAATATAACAGTTTCGTTACAAATAGTCAACACCACTTGACAAATAAAGACTGATGCTAATAATAAAACTGACTTATCAGGATACTACTGCCGTTTAGGATATGTAAAACACAAAAAACCCCGGCGAAACTAACCGAGGTGACACAGAGAAGTATGAATGACAATAAGATACAGCGATACTGAAACCAAAAAATCTTAGCTAACGCTAAAACCAACCAAAACTAAAGCGGTGACGATTAAAGTTGCAAAAAGACTCTGTAAAACGTATTTACGTTGTTCCCAAATTGCAGGGTACTCAGCGTAGTACATCTTGGGTTCTGCTGCGTAGTTGTTGAGAATGCCGTCTTCGTTAGTGGTGGTATACATAGTTTTTTTTGTTGTTTTGTTATCTTATGTAACTAAATATAACAGTTTCGTTACAAACAGTCAACACCACTTGACAAATAAAGACTGATGCTACTAATAAAACTGACTTATCAGCGATCGCGGATTCTGGCAAAGTGATTCGAGTTTGCCAACACCGGATGTCTCTTAGCTCGTCGCTGCGCGTCTAAAGAGTTTTTTAACTTAATTGCCATAAAAAACCCCAGTAAATTGGGGGCATAAGACGTTTCTGAGCCTGATAACCTTCCTTCGACTTAGCTATGTCAGTGGCTCTAAATCAAAAGGAATCGAATCCTATAGCTGATTGGCTCTTTCTGCCTCCTTCAATTTTTGGGATTCCCTAAATTTCTAACCCAACTACCATTAAGTCGGGTGGATATTCAACATTAAACTGGTAATATATATCTCGTCGCTCTTGAGGTGGAAGAGTTAACAGCCATTCTAAAATTCCCATTTCACCAAGTTGAATTTGTGGGTTGCTGCGACTGAGGCGTACTTTAATTTGCTCGTTGCGGCTAACTGGCAATTGTTCAGTTAATTTTAGATTTACTTCTTTCTCTAGCAAGTTAGTAACAATCAACCGATAACTATAAGTAATCCGGCGCTGGTTGCTAATTAATCTTTTATCTACCAGACGTTCAACTAAGTCGCGCTCAATTTTTAAACCTTCGTCAATTCCTAAGTTCAGTTTAAACTCTTGTGCTGGTGCAATATTTTCTAACTCAGTAGTGCCGACAAAAACGTTATCGCGGAAAATATTTGCTTTACCTGCTAACAAAGTCGCACCGTTGGGATTATTTTTCACATTAGCTTGTAGATAAGCAAAACTTACTAAGCGCGGCATTGCTACATAATCGAAGCTACAAGGATAATCATCGTTGAAAATAGTAGTTTTATGAGGTGCGCCATCGCTGGGAATGTTACCACCACCATTCAGTTTAAAGCTAACTACACTACCTTCTTTGGATACTTCTGCTGTAACGGTTTCTGCTGGGATGATAAGACTATCCTGTGTAACTTCGTCTTGTTCTTCCCAATCCGCTCTGGCAGCAGCAGGTGGTTCTGGTATGGTAGGTAACAGCGGTGGCTGGGCAGCTAGTCGAGATCGTCGTAACATTTGGGGACGTGGCGCATCAATATACCAAGGTTCAAGTTTAGGTGGAAGTGTACCTAATCCTGGTTTAGCAGTAGAAAGGGTGAGATTTGCACCTATCCAATCTTCGCCAGTGCTTTGAGTGATTTCTGCAAGGTAACTCAGATGGACAATATCGCTGGTAGTGCTAAACCGTAAGTCATAAAGCGGATTCCAGCTAGCGCGATTTACGATGTAAGACACCTCTAATTCAAATTCGCCTTCACCCGCTACTTCAACTGCTACAACTAAGCTAAAACTTTCTTTGGGATGGGGTGTTTGGATTATTTGCAATGAGGTGTAAAGTGCTTGCAGTTGTTTGTCTAACTCCTGCTGTTGGGTTTTGCACTCTCCAGATGCGATCGCATACTCACTATACTGGCTTCCGAGGAAGTTGAGGAAATCCAAAGTCTCGCTGAGGCTGAGATTTTTCCGAGACAAACTCTGTGAAAAGGGTTCTTCTGTTTTTTCACGTAAGCCAGCGATAAAACTAGATTGCAACGCTAAAGCATCCACCTGAGCTTGGAGGTGGCGTTTTTCTGCTTCTAATTGCTGAATTTGCCTGGTCAAATGTGCTACTCGCTCCGCTACAGGTTCAGTAGTATAGATGCGATCGCTACTAATGCCTACCAAGCGCACCCCTACCCTACCTGTACCGCTAACCCTGACAGACTCAGTTTCTAGAGTTATTGGCACTGGGGTAATTACTAATTCCTGTTCAATTCCTGTTAAATCAACTACACCACGCCGTGTAACCAATGCTCTGTCAGTATACACGGTAACAGCTACAATCTCGCTTTGTACTGTTTTGCGCCAAGACGGTATTTCCGGGTTAACCACTGCCAGTTTTCCCCTATTTCTAGTAACTCTGCTGGTTAATTGTCAATGCTTCTCGGTCTAACCGTCAACCCCTTTAGGTCATTAAAAATTTAAATTTTTAATTTTGCTTGACTAATGCGATGTCATAATAAATTACTAACGTTTAAAATTGTATCAATATGAATATTTTCCTTATAGGCTATTATGGTGAAGGTAATGTAGGTGATGATATATTTGTAAAGCAATTAACAACTTTTTGGAAAGCGCAAGAAGTTGTAGAAAAAGTATTCGTTATGTGTCAAAAGAATTATTATGATAATTCAGACAGTAAAATCCAAATTTTTAGCATTTATAAATTAACTAGATTACACAGGCTTTGGTTAATTTTAAAAAGTGACTATATCGTTTGGGGTGGAGGTAGCTTAAACCTCAGCATTAAACCGAAATATTTAGTCAGACTTCAATTTTTATCAAAATTAATGGGTAAGCGTTTTTGCTTTATAGGCGTAGGTTTAGAAGGTGTCAAAGCAGAAGATAACGTAACGCAGATATATGAAAATGCAGATTTTTTATATGTTAGAGACAAAGATTCGTATCAAGTAGTTCAACAAAAAATTAAATACAAGAAACCCTTTTGTATGGGTGGCGATCTAGCATTTTTAAATTTAAATATTTATGAAAAATATTTAAAGAAAAAATCAATATCCAATAATATAAATAATATATCTTTTTCTGGAACATATTGGTGGGGCGAAGGTAGAGGCAAGTTTTATGCAGAACAGTTAATGCCATTGGTTGAGAAGTTTAATTCAGTCATTCATTTACTACCAGCACATATAGGAGATGAGAAAAACGACAATAACTTTCATAAATTTCTGAAAAAGTATTTACCCGAACAAAATTGTGTGATTCATTCACGGAACAAACCAGAGGAGTTTCTTGAAATCCTTAGCAAAATGGATTTTCACTTGGGAAATCGTCTGCACTCTATAATACTTGCTGACATATTAGGGGTTCCTAATATTGGAATTAGTAATCATCCTTCAAAGATTAGTAACTACATTAATAAGACCGAAATGCTAACTACCGAAAGGATAGCAGATTTTATGGAGCCATTATCTCTAGACCGGATTCTGAATATTTTTCAAACCTATAAAAGACCAGAGGAATTTATTTTTAACGAGTCTAAGACATCTCAAGAAGGTTTAGAAAAACTTTTTAATATTTAAAACTCCAGCATGAGTGCTATGTATTGAAGTATTGGATAGATCGCAAATAAGTTTTAAAATATCCTCTAGGATAGAATTGATCTAACAAATTGTAGATGTAATACCACTTAAAAAAAAGAATTTGACAATTATCTGTAGAGACCCGATAAATCACATATTTACCCAAGGATGCGTTGCAATCATTAATTGAATTGGGATAAGGTTAAGCAGTAGGCAAAACCAGGCATAGATTTACTCTAAGAAAAAACTTACCATTAAATATAGAGTAATATAAGCACGCCAGTTCTTGACTTGAAGGTGAACAAGGTAGCTGTTCACGGCGATAACGAGAAAATAAGAGTTACAGGCAAATTAGTGACATAAGTTAAGCTTGTTTCCTCCTACTCTAGGGCTTAATAAGTAGGTAGACATTATTAAATATAAAATAAACTCCAAGTTTGTAGTGAGCGATTTATCGCTCAGAGCAAGGATTATCAGGACTAAAGTCCTTACTACAAACTTTAAATTTATTTATGCCTAAATACTTAGTCGCTCAAACCCTCTTAACTTCGTATCCTCCCTGAACGCTTACCTTATCAGGTTAAAGAGTATTAAAAGTAGTATCAGCTTTTTGCTCAACAATATTTTTTGCCGCAGCTAGTAGATACTCATAATAGGCACGAGCGACGATAGACAGCTGCTTGCCAGATGGGTAAACCATGTACCAATGCCGCTGAATGGGAAAGTGTTGCACGTCTAAAATGCTAAACTCTGGAGCGTCTGATAGTAAGGTATGACGGGATAGAACAGAAATTCCTAAACCACCTGCGATCGCTTGTTTAATCGCTTCATTACTTCCCAATTCTAACTTGACTTTTACTACTACCCCTTCTTCTTCAAATAGCTTTTGGACGGCACGACGAGTTCCTGAACCTGGTTCCCGCATAATAAAAGGTTCGTTAGACAGGCGTTGTATAGGAATATTTTTTTCTTTGGATAAAGGATGATTAGCCGGTGCAAAGACTATCAAAGGGTTTTCTAGAAATGGTTCACAAGTCACATCTATAGTGTCTGGAATTTGACTCATAATGTATAAGTCATCCAGATTTTGACTCATCCGTTCCAAAATTTGTTCGTGATTTGTTACTTGCAGCGAGATATCAATCCCCGGATAAAGTTCGCAAAACGGCCCTAACAAACGTGGGATAAAATATTTTGCTGTTGTAATTACTGCCAAACGTAATTGCCCCTGTTTTAGCCCTTTTAAATCTGCCACCTTCATTTCATACTGGGCTATATTGTGAAAAATTTGCCGACAAGTAGCAAATAATTCCCGTCCTGCTTCCGTCAGATACAATCGCTTCCCCACTTGCTCAAATAATGGTAAACCTACCGATTTTGTGAGTTGCTTGATCTGCATAGAAACGGTAGGTTGGGTGAGAAACAATTCCTCAGCAGCACGAGTAAAGCTACTGTGCCGTGCCGCCGCCTCAAACACCTTTAACTGGTGCAGCGTCGCTTGGTTCAAGGGTGATTCTCCTATATATAGCGATTAATAGATATAAAACTAGTATTGCTGAACACTGGCAAATGATATAGTGATGCTCACAGAAAGTTACGAGTTTTATCATAGATAAAACTCTATCATTTAGATTAAAATAAAGGTATTTTATTTATGGATTGAAAAAGCTATTATTCAGAATAGCTTAAGCGTAAGATGCCTTCCATCTAAACGATGAATGCTGAATGATAATTTGACAAAATTCATCTATCATCATTCATCATTCCATAATTCTTCTTGAACTTTTGTAGGTAACTTGGTTAAGTCTGGTAATCTTAATACCTCAAGTTCCGCAACTTGTTCTTTAATATTCACTGGCAAGTTTAACGGTTCGCGTTCTTCTATCCAGCAGCTTGCTAATGGCAAGGTTAACTCCATTTCGTCCAACGGTCGAGGAATTACCATCACTGCATTCAATTCCCCAATGCGTTCTGCTTCAAACATTCCCGCTTCCACTGCTACCGCCACATTGGCTACGGAACCCCGAATAATAGCTGTACACAAACCCCCACCAATTTTTTCATAAGCTGCTAAATGAACATCAGCAGCTTTGAGCATGGCATCACACGCCCCTACCATCGCGGGAAATCCTCGCGTTTCGACCAAACCAATTGCTTGGTTACTCAGACGGCTGGAATTGCCCTCTTGCATTAATTTAGTGAAACGAGTTGTGATGGGAAGCACTATATCTAGGTTGGGATAAGGTCGGGGAATCACCAAACTAGAAACTAACTGACCAAACTGTTCAGCTGTTTGCACGCCAGATTCTACCGCTAGACGCACGTCAGCAATTCCACCACGGATGATCGCAGTACAATGACCACCACCAATTTTTTCATACCCAACCAGGTGAACTCCCGCTGATTTGAGCATCATATCCGCCGTCCCAACGATCGCCGGAAAACTACGGGTAGAAACTAAACCCAAAGCAGTATCCTGAAAGGTTTCTTGACTACTCGCTCCTTGGATAGTGCGAATAGGCCGTTGATTGTATGTTTCCATGATGAATTCTCCAAAATACGGAAAAAGCCGACAACTTACAATTAACACTTACTCGAACTAATCGTCAGAGTTTGGGTCGCTCAAGGATTGTCTATGAGGAAACAATGTAGTCAACAGTCTGCTTATACTCCCTTGTCCATAAATTTGAGTCCCAAAACCGTTAGGGGATTCTGCGACGGGCTGACTGGGGTCTAAGTTATGTTCTGTAGACGGTTGGGCGGCTGACTCCACTTTGGAGTCAGCATCATTAGTCGCTTCCTCTACGGGAGGGGACTGATTTTCGGGAGTGACGGGAGATTTAAAGTAAGAAATCGACTTGTTTTGCTTAAAATCTACAAAAGCCGAAGCTGAGAAGTTAGTTGAGGAAACTGCTTTTTCCTTAACTCCACCTGAGCCATTTTCCTCTTCCTTCGGTGGTGGTGTATTTGTAGTAGAAGTTGGGTTATTTGTAGATGGTTCTAGCTGCTTTGTCAGGTCAATCTGCCGACTGGTATCTCCTAAAATTGAACCAGGCGGTACTACTTGCCCAGGTTCAACCGAATAGTTAAAAACTGTAGTCGCTGAACCAATACAAGCATTTGCGCCAATTTTGCCTTTGCCAATCATCAAAAAACCGGCTCCTAGATTTGCACCTGCTTCTACCTCTAAGGTGCCTTCATGGACTTGGAGAATTGTTCCCATGCCAATACAGACCCCTGGTCCAATGACGATCTTGCTGTTTACAGCCGCTTGGAGGATTACCCCAGGTGCAAGTACCGCGCTTGGATGAATAGTCACCTCACCACTAATATAAGTATCAAAGTTATTGCTGAGGCGCAGTAGCGGCACAGACATGGAAATTTTAACCTCGGAAGCCGGATGAAGTTCTGAGTGGTGAGTGGTGAGTGCTGAGTAATTAGTATCTTCTAAAATCTGAGTTTACAGTTGGTGTGACTGGTGTCTTTAAAGTGTTAACTCAGCACTCAGCACTTTTAACTCAGCACTATTATGGTCGTTGAATAATCGTTTCTAATACGCGACGCTTGGCTTTGGGGTCAACACCAATTAAGCGAACATATTCCCCTTGGTATTCGCCGAGTTGTTTTTCTACGGCTGCGATCGCTTCTCTTTCTGAGGAGGCTTGAATTTGACCAGTACTAGTCCAGGAACCTGTACGGAATCGCCGTTGATCTACGTGTTCAATGCTAATTTTTGAGCCGCTAGCCAATAATTGCCGGAGCTGGTCTACTACTTCACTACTCAAGCGGGTAGCAGTAGCTGTTGCTGTTGCTGTAGCAGAGGGTGCTGCACTAGTAGTAAATGATTTCTGAGTGCCAGAGGAAGCTGCTTGACCATTTGGACGTTGGATAATGGTCTCTAATACCCGCCGTTTAGCTTTTGGGTCAATACCAATTAAGCGTACATATTCCCCTGGATATTCGCCGAGTTGTCCTTCTACGGCTGCGATCGCTTCTCTTTCTGAGGAGGCTTGAATTTGACCGGTACTAGTCCAGGAACCAGTTCGGAAGCGGCGCTCATCTACGTGTTCAAGGCTAATTTTTGAGCCGCCAGCCAATAAATGCCGGAGTTGGTCTACTACTTCACTACTCAAGCGGGTACTGGTACCTGTTCCCGTACCAGAGGATGCTGCACTAGTAGTGAATGATTTCTGACCACCAGAGGAAGCTACTTGACCATTTGGACGTTGGATAATGGTCTCTAATACCCGCCGTTTGGCTTTGGTGTCAATACCGATTAAACGTACATACTCGCCTTGATGGCTTGCTATACATTCTTCCAAAGCGGAGATGACTTGATTTGTGGAAGTTGCTTCAATTGGCGTGCAACTAGTCCAGGAACCGGTGCGGAAACGACGCTCATCCACGTGTTCCATGCCAATTTTGTAACCACCTGCCAAGAGTTGGCGGATTTGCTCTAGAGTTTCGCCACTGACTCTGCCACTGCTAGAACCGTTACCGTTACTGTTACCATTACTACTGCTGTAACTGCTATTGCTACGACCAGTCGGCGCTTTAAAGCTGGTAGCTGGTTTTGCATCATCATCGGGACGTTGGATGATGGACTCTAGCACACGTCGCCTATTTTTGTCAATGCCAAACAGTCGGACATACTCGCCGCTATGGTCATTTACACAGCTTTCTAATGCTGCGATCGCTTCACCGAGTGATCGCGGTTCGATTGGTTGGCAACTAGTCCAAGAACCCGTGCGGAAACGTCTTTGGTCTACATGTTCCGTACCAATTTTATACCCTTGCCCCAATAGATACCGTAACTGATCTATTGTTTCTGCACCCAAGCTATTGCTCGACACTTCACTACTCCTTTCCAACTCTAAAACAGTAATACCATTACCTGTATAAGATTTAGCGTTCTCATCCCGAATGGGTGCTATACATTTAGTATCCGCAGCACAGAGATAACCAGCTCGTAATGCCTGATTAATTCCAACCACATGATGAGCAAATTCTTTATCCTGATCTTGCACATCTGGCAAGCGATCGGCTTGCTGCTGGCTGGTAATTATCGCTCCCGAAGGTACATACTTACCAGAGGGAATCTCTACGTCTTGAATCAAAGCGTGCATCATTACGATGCAACCTGCACCCACCCTGGCATTAAACACCGTAGAGCGAAAGCCAATGAAGGAATTATCACCTACATAAGCTGGCCCGTGAATTAGAGCCATGTGAGTAATGCAAGCGTTTTTACCAATCCATACTGAGTATTTATTTTGGTCATCGCCAATTACTCGGCCTTGCTCCAACCCATGAATGACAACACCATCTTGAATATTGGTGTTTTCACCCAGATAAAAAGGTGTGCCTTCATCCGCTCTAATCGTAGTCCCCGGAGCAACGATTACATTTGCACCTATTCGTACATCCCCAATCAGATTGGAGAATGAATGTACAAAAGCAGTTTCATGGATTTTGGGTTCAGCTAAATTCCTTGACCACGGGGTTGGGGGTGCCGCCGTGCTGCGGACTGCCATCGCGAGATTCCTCCTCTATTATCATTTGTCAGTTGTCATTTGTCAGTTGTCATTTGTCGACAGCTAATGACTAATGACTAATGACCAATGACTATCAATATTGATCTTTTTTGCTGTAAATGAGGCGATCTTCAACGTAAATAGTATCTATGATCGCCACCACTGCTGCATCCAATGGACGCTGTTCATTGCCAACAACTTGACGAGCGGCACTACCACGAGTGACAAGTACCCACTCATCTACTCCTGCTCCCACAATATCTGCTGCTACTTCATACTCTGGTAGGATATTGCCGTTTTCATCTACCAATTGTAACAACAGTAGTTTCACACCTCTAAGAGTTGGCTCTTTTTGGGTGCTAACTACTGTGCCGCGAACTTTGGCAATTTGCATTACAAATTACGGTCTTCTACCGAAAGGACGAATTGCATTCACATTTTCCCGGAACTGCTCTACGTCTTCGGTATAACGAATTGGGAGGACGTATTCCAAGTTTTCGTGAGGACGAGCAATGATATGAGTAGACAGCACTTGTCCACCGTTAACTCGCTTTACAGATTCAACTCCTGCGGCCACAGAAGCTTGCACTTCTGAAACGTCACCCCGAACAATTACCGTCACCCGACCACTACCGATTTTTTCATAACCTACTAAAGTGACGCGGGCAGCTTTCACCATTGCATCAGCAGCTTCCACTACTGCTGGAAAGCCTAGCGTTTCAACCATTCCCACTGCAATTGACATTAGTTTTAATCCCTATTTCAAAGTTTTTAGCCTTGGACAAAAGTGATGCTCAATTAGACAAAGAGCGTTAATTACTTTGTTTAAACAGCTTTTAAGTACGGAATTGTTCCACCGCTTCTGTGTAACGTATCGGTAAGACGTATTCCAGGTTTTCGTGAGGACGAGCAATGATGTGAGTGGATAACACTTCACCACCAAAGACTCTTTTTGCCGCTTCAACCCCAGCTGCTACAGAAGCTTGCACTTCCGATACATCTCCCCGAACTATCACGGTGACGCGAGCGCTACCAATTTTTTCATACCCTACTAAGGTGACACGGGCGGCTTTCACCATCGCATCAGCAGCTTCCACCACTGCTGGAAAGCCTTTCGTTTCAATCATTCCAACTGCAATTGGCATCGCAGAACTCCTACAAAATTAATGCAATCTGTACTGTCGTTTGAATTTTTTGACGGGGAGAGCCTGATCTTATAGCTAAGAAAACACTTCCAAATTAAGCATAGGAAAGCTTGGCGTTCCTGGCAATATAAATTACTATAATAGTTTATGATAAGAAAGTTTTAAAAAACTTAACAAAAAGTTATCTAGGCTTCTGAGCAATTAAAGTTTACAGATTCCTTGAGCAGGCACTTATGCTTTATAATTTCTTTATCACATTTACAAAACGACATTCATAACCAAGGCTAGTCTTATCTAATCAAAGGTAAGCAGCGGCTGTATGTTTTGCTGTATCTATACTTTTCTCAAATATCACTAAGTGTACAATGACTAGGTGAAACATATATAATTTTTTCAAATATATCGTATAAAGTACTTTGGTCAAAGTAGAAATACAAATGTAAAAAGGTCGGTGATATTAAGACAAGTAAATGCTTTTGCTTATGTAAAGTTATATTTTACTTAATATTTAATAGGGTAGCGTTAAGTAAAAGTACTTCTGAAGTCTAAGTTAAAATAATAGTAAAAAAACATCAATATTTTGGTAAATTAATTTTATTAAATAAATAACTGATTAAATTTTTTTAAATCAAGGCTGAGTCATTAAGGGAAATTTAAATGGAGCAATTTCTATTTTCAACAAGTTGGTTTGTGCCTTTGTATAGCTTATCGGGCGCAATTTTGACATTGCCGTGGGGAATAGGAATAATTCGGCGAACAGGGCCAAGGCCTGCGGCATACTTCAACTTGTTGACGACCGTTTTAGCTTTTGTTCATAGCCTGTTTGTATTTAAAAATGTCTGGGATAGAGAACCAGAAACCTTACTAATCAATTGGTTCAAAGCAGCAGATTTAGATTTATCTTTTTCCTTGGAACTATCCCCAGTCAGCATTGGGGCAACAGTTTTAATTACAGGGTTAAGCTTACTGGCACAAGTTTACGCTCTGGGTTACATGGAAAAGGACTGGTCGTTAGCGCGTTTTTTTGGGCTACTGGGATTTTTTGAAGCAGCGCTATGTGGTCTAGCAATCAGTGATTCTTTGTTTCTCAGCTATGCGCTTTTGGAAGTCTTGACGCTTTCAACTTACTTGCTGGTGGGTTTCTGGTACGCTCAACCACTAGTAGTGACGGCGGCGCGGGATGCATTTTGGACTAAACGGGTAGGAGACTTGTTGCTGCTGATGGCTGTAGTGACACTTTCTACCTTAGCTGGGAGTTTGAACATTTCGGATTTATATGAGTGGGCGCAAACAGCTAATTTAAGTCCAATGACCTCGACGTTGCTAGGGTTGGCACTAATTGCTGGGCCTGCTGGTAAATGTGCCCAATTTCCACTGCATCTGTGGTTAGATGAGGCAATGGAAGGGCCCAATCCCGCCTCGGTAATGCGGAACTCTCTAGTCGTAGCTGGTGGTGCTTATTTACTGTATAAACTTCAACCATTATTAGCCCTGTCGCCAGTTGCCTTGAATGCCTTGGTAATCATGGGTACAGTAACGGCGATTGGAGCGACATTAGTATCCATAGCTCAAATTGACATTAAGCGATCGCTATCTCACTCCACCAGTGCATACATGGGGTTAGTGTTTTTAGCAGTGGGGTTACAGCAAGGGGGTGTAGCCTTGATGTTGCTGTTAGCTCATGCGATCGCCAAAGCATTATTATTTATGAGTTCTGGTTCAGTCATCTTAACTACCCAAAGCCAAGACTTAACAGAAATGGGCGGTTTGTGGTCGCGGATGCCAGCCACCACCACAGCCTTTGTAGTTGGTTCAGCCGGGATGGTGACACTGCTACCCTTGGGAAGCTTCTGGGCAATGCTATCATGGGCTGACGGTTTCGTGAATATTAGCCCTTGGGTAATTGGGGTTTTAATATTAGTCAATGGTTTGACAGCATTGAATTTGACAAGAGTATTTAGATTAGTCTTTTGGGGGAAACCGCAACAAAAAACCCGTCGCACCCCAGAAGTTGGTTGGCAGATGGCCTTCCCAATGGTGTTTCTAACAGTGCTGACTCTGCTTTTACCTCTAATGTTACAGCAATGGTACTTACTACCAGATTGGGAAAGTATTAATTGGTATGTGGTGTTAGCCTTGTTTAGTTCTACCGTAGTGGGGGTAGGTGTAGGGTGTACAGTTTACCTGCACAAAGCTTGGTCAAGATCCAGAATCCTGGCGTGGAGATTTCTGCAAGACCTGTTAGGTTATGATTTTTATATTGACCGAGTTTATTATGTAACCGTGGTAAGTATAGTAGGACTGCTATCTAAAATCTCTGCTTGGAGCGATCGCTACTTGGTTGACGGTTTAGTAAACTTGGTTGGGTTTGCAACCATTTTCGGCGGACAAACCTTAAAGTACAGCATTTCTGGGCAATCTCAGGGCTATATGTTGACCATCCTAGCAGTTGTCAGCGTCCTGGGTTTTTTCATCAGTTGGTCATTGGGTTTACTAGATAAATTGCCTTTTTAAGAGTGCTGAGTGCTGAGTGCTGAGTGCTGAGTTAAGGAGTTAAGGAGTTAAAAATTTATTATTTTCTCCCTGCTCCCCTGGTCACTGAGCGTAGCCGAAGTGCTGCCCCCTGCTTTCCTTACCTAAAGTCTATGCTTAGTGTTTTAATTCTAGTGCCGTTAATCGGCGCAGCTTTAATTGGTTTCTCTCCCTCTGGCATCAGTGGGAAATTTGCCCGTGGGGTGGCTTTGGTTTTTGCCATTATCGCTTTCTTATGGACAATCGTACTAGCAATTCAGTTTCATCCAGGGGAAATCACTCAACAGTTTGCCGAGTCTCTCCCTTGGGTAGATGCTTTAGGCTTGAACTATAACCTTGGGATAGATGGTTTATCTTTGCCGTTACTGGTTTTAAATGGATTGTTAACTGCCATTGCCATCTACAGCAGCGATGAATCGCTACAGCGTCCTAAATTTTATTACTCTTTGGTACTATTATTAAGCGCTGGGGTGACAGGAGCCTTTCTAGCACAGGATTTACTCTTATTTTTCCTGTTTTACGAATTGGAACTAATTCCGCTGTATTTGTTGATAGCCATTTGGGGTGGCGCCAAACGCGGTTATGCTGCGACTAAATTTCTCATTTATACAGCCGTTTCGGGAATCCTGCTTTTAGCAAGTTTCCTCGGTATGGTTTGGCTGAGTGGTTCCTCTAGCTTTGCACTAGCAACCTTGAACGCGACAACTTTACCTCTAGGAACACAGCTTTTATTGCTAGCAGGAATTTTGATCGGCTTTGGAATTAAAATTCCCTTGGTTCCCTTCCACACTTGGTTGCCAGATGCTCACGTTGAAGCTTCCACACCGATTTCCGTGCTATTGGCTGGGGTGCTGTTGAAGTTGGGAACTTACGGTTTACTGCGATTTGGCATGAACTTGTTACCAGAAGCTTGGGCTTATCTAGCCCCTTGGTTGGCGATTTGGGCAGTAGTGAGTGTACTGTATGGTTCATCCTGTGCGATCGCCCAAACCGATATGAAAAAAATGGTAGCATACAGCTCCATTGGGCACATGGGTTACGTGCTTTTAGCGGCTGCGGCGGCCACACCTTTAAGTGTATTGGGTGCTGTGATGCAAATGATTAGCCACGGCTTGATTTCCGCCATGCTGTTTTTGCTGGTAGGAGTTGTGTATAAAAAAGCCGGAAGCCGTGATTTAGCAATTATTCAAGGATTACTGAACCCGGAACGGGGTATGCCAGTAATCGGTAGCTTGATGATTGTCGGAGTCATGGCCAGCACTGGTATACCAGGAATGCTAGGGTTTATTTCTGAATTCGTAGTTTATCGGGGAAGTTTTCCAGTTTTTCCAGTGCAAACCCTGTTATGTATGCTTGGTACTGGTTTAACAGCAGTTTACTTCTTAATTCTCGTCAACCGCGCCTTTTTTGGACGCCTATCTGCACCAGTTACCAACTTACCACGTGTGTATTGGAGCGATCGCATCCCAGCCGCAATTTTAGCTGTGCTGATTGTGATTTTCGGCATTCAACCTGGTTGGTTAGTACGTTGGACTGAACCAACAATTACAGCAATGGTAAATACCCAAAACGTAGTATTAGCAGTGTCCTTGGATAAAGCAATGGGGAATGGGGAGTAGGGAATGGGGAATGGAGAATGGGGAATCGGGAATAGGGAAGAGTTTTCCTAATGCCCAATACCCAATACCCAATACCCAATGCCCAATACCCAATGCCCCAATCCCTAAACTTTTTGGAGAGATGGCAATGGTAACTATTAAAAAAAAAGCTCCTCACAATCCCTTAGCTGAGTATATTGAACGCCTACAAAAAGGAGATGCATTAGTCCCCGATAGTCCAGAGAATGTCCTGGAAGTTGTTGGTATTCTTAAAAGCTATGGAGTAGTTTTAGATGCTTACTCAATAAATCTTAACTATATTGCCGAGCATCAGTTTTTAGTATTTTTCCCATTTTTTAAATACTTTAATGGAGAGGTTTCTTTTCAGAAATTACTTCGTCACTGGTGGCATGACCGAATTAATTTTGAATATGCCGAATATTGCATGAAAGGCATGATGTGGCATGGTGGCGGCGGATTAGATACGTATTTAGATACACAAGAATTTCAAGAAAGAGCGCAAGCCGTTATTAACGCAAAATTTAAAAATAATCCCTTGATTCTGGGTATTAACCAACTGTTTCCAGATTTTTTAACAGAACAGTTACGTGTCTCTGCTTACTACACCGGTTTAGGTCAATTCTGGCGAGTCATGGCTGATATGTTCCTCAACTTATCAGACCGCTACGACCGAGGCGAAATCAAATCGATTCCCCAAGTTGTAGACCACATTAAATCAGGGTTAGTAGCAAATGCATCAAACCCAATTACTTATGCTGTCAAAGTTCGAGGTAAGGTCTATGAAATCATTCCTAAAAGCGTTGGTTTGACTTTCTTAGCAGATACAGCAATACCTTATGTAGAGGCAGTATTTTTCCGGGGAACTCCTTTCCACGGTACTGTTTCATACAACGCCCAAGCTTATCAAATCTCTCCCGATCAAAGTCGATTTCAATATGGTGCATTGTATGCCGATCCTTTACCCATTGGTGGCGCAGGTATTCCTCCTACCTTGTTGATGCAAGATATGCGTCATTATCTTCCAGAATATTTGCACGAAATTTATCGTCGCAGTCTTCGGGGTGAAGATGATTTGCGAGTTCAAATTTGTATGAGTTTCCAAAAATCGATGTTTTGCGTGACGACAGCAACGATTTTGGGACTGATGCCTCATCCTTTAGATACTAAAGATCCAAATGAGCAAAAAGGCAATCTAGTTTATTTAGAGAAGTGGATGAGTCGGTTCCAAACTTCACGGTTATTAGATGTGAATAAATGACAGATGATTTCACCATTACTCACGAGGCATTCAAGCAATTTGAGCGCGACAAATTTTCTCTTGTAGCTCAAGAATACGATCGCGCGATCGCTGTTGTGACATCTCAGGTAGATGAAGCCATATTGGATGCTGTGGGAGCTAAGTCTGGTATTCGATTGCTAGACGTAGCTTGCGGCACTGGCTGGCTTAGTGCCGCAGCACTAAAGCGGCAAGCTATAGTCACAGGATTAGACTTTGCAGAGAATATGGTGGCCATTGCCAAAGTGCGATGTCCTCAAGGGTCATTCTATCAAGGGGACGCTGAAAACCTAACTTTCGAGTCGGGCCAGTTTGAGGCGGTGGTTTGTAGCTTGGGTATTCTTCATTTCCCAAACCCAGAAAAAGCGATCGCTGAATCCTTTCGCGTACTCAAACAGGGAGGGCGCTATGCTTTCACCTGCTGGACACCGCCAACGCGTAATCCGTTTATGGCTCTGATACTGGGTTCGGTGCAGACTTATGGCAGTATGGATGTGGATCTACCTTCTGGGCCACCCCTATTCCGCTTTGGCGACCCCACTGAATGCGAAATGGTTTTAAGCGCTCAGGGATTCACTCAGGTGTCTGTCAGGGAACTGCCCATCAATTGGACTTTCTCTACACCTGAAGATGTGATGCCAAAGATTGTTGTAAGTTCGGCGCGTCTGGGGTCGATGTTGGCAATCCAAAGCGATGAGCAACGGCGTAATATTGAAAACGCAATTATCAAGGGAGCCTCAAAGTATGTCACAGAAAATGGTGTGGAAATCCCTGCTTCTGTGATGCTGGCTGTAGGTTACAAAGCATAAACTAGAACAACTTTTTTGAAATTGCTTCAATCTGATGAATTTAGAAATTTTTGAAGTGTTTTTCCATGACAAAATTTATCAGCTTTTGCCCTCTACGCTCTACTTCTTGCTTTTTGATAACAATAAATCCCTGACTCTCAAAAAAAGGTTTAGCTGTAATACTGGCTTCTGTAAATAACTTTTCCACTCCTAAAGAGTGTGCTTTTAATTCAATCTGTTCTAAGATTTTCTTACCAACACCTTTCCTTTGAAAATCTTTATGACAATAAAAACGGTCGATATGACCATTAGCCTCTAATTCTCCAAAACCAATAATTTTGTCTTCTTCTGCTACATAAGTAAACTTACTTCCTAAACTTCTAATCCAAACTTCAATATCCATATTTGCTGGTGCCCAAGCATCTACTTGTTCTTGTGTGTAATCGTGAATATTCACTTCATGAATAGTGTCGTAGAACAATTTCATAATTTCTTTGGTATCAGCTATTTCGTATATTCTTATTCTCATAAAGTGATTAACAAGCGATAACTCTAATTAACAATATTATCAGTGTTGATGAGTCTAAGTGTTTTCACAGTGGAGCATATTTGATGGTGCTATTCTCGCTTCATCAAAATAGACTTCTTGCATGAATCAATGAGCTTTCACCCTAAATCCCTCTCCTAAGCTGGGGAGAGGGACTTTGAAATTCGCTGATGTTCAAAGAAAAACTTTTAGTACAAAAGTACTATTTGCTGCTAAAATGCCTTACAAGTCAGCTAGCCTTGGTTGAGGTAGTATGCAAAAAATCCAAAACATTGACAAAAAGCCCATTTTGCGGAAAGTTTCGTTGTTGCAGCCTAAATCTGTAACTACTGCAATAGTGCCACTCCGACCCCAAGAGGAAAAAATCATCAGTGAAGGGGAGCGTTTGATTGCACAAGTCGAACGTATCAATCGGATGGCAGGAGAGTTAGAAGCAGCGATATTCGAGTTGAAAGCGATCGCTAACACCCTAAATACTCAAAAAAGTTACCCAATTCTAAATCAGGAGCCATACAAAAATATTTGTCAGTATTTTACAGTTACCGTCCCTTGGGTGAAACGAAAGCCTGACAACTCATTTATTCTGACGACGCGAAAAGTTGATTTATTCCGAGCCGAAAGGGAAGCCACACAGTTAGCACAGCAACTTCGTCAGCAAACCAAAAAAAGAATAGCATCGCAGCCACAGACAAAAAACAAGAATGGGGCTGAGGCTGACACAAAATGCTTGTTCAAAAAGGTATTAGTCAACAAATCTTAAAATTATCAACATTCAACGGCATCTCACCCTTGGGTTGTAACAGTTATGCTGATTGAAGTGGCAGAAGCAACTTATTTATTAAAATTGTTAGATACCACACTGCCATTATTTCTTTGCAACCATAGTTGGTGACAAAGAAACAAAGCCGCCCTAATATTTGCACTTCCGTAAAACCAGAGTGTAACATCAGGGACAATCAATCAGCGCACAGAAGAGGTAAAAAGAAGGTGCTAAAGACACTTTTAGTGATTGCCGTTGGTTTTTTACCGTCCTTGTTTTCTCTGTGGATGATCCGCAAAACCCAGCGATCGCGCTTACGGATGAGGCAAGCAGCCATGAATTTTCCAGTGGTACAGGGACGGCACAACGTCAGACCTGTGGAAGGCGATCGCTATTATTTAGAAGGCGTGGGTTATTTAATTGGCGATATCAGCTGCAAGTTTAATGCTCGGTCTGGCTACATCCGCTGTGCGATCAATCCTGAAGGCCCATGTAACGGTTGCCGTCACTACGAACCGAGAGAATTAACTGGTAATGAAAAAAGCACTTAACATTCCTTACTCAATACTCAACCGACCTAAAATTACGTGGATAGTTTTCTAGCGACTTCATAGCACTAGAACCAGGGAATGATAAAATCATTACTAATTATAATAATTTGTATTTACAAGTACTTTGAATATTTCTCTTTGCATGGTGAAATAAGAATGATTTAATAGAATTCGTGCAAAAGTGTAAATCTGCATCATTTTGTTTGCAGATTATGAACTTTGCTATTAACTCTTGCCGAATATCTCATAACTAGATGGTTATCCAACGATGAACAACGCGATCGCTCGGACAACAGCATTATTATCAACTTGCGCTTTGCTACTAACAGGTTGTGGTGGTGGCACTACCACAGTGACAAATTCTCCCACTAATACTCCAAATAGTACCCCAAATAACACTGCAACCAATACCCCAGCGACAACGGGTACATCATCAGGTGGTATTCCCATCGGTATTGGTGTTGCCCAAACTAGCAATGTGGCATTACTGGGTCAAGAACAAGTCGCTGGAGCCAAACTTGCCCAAAAGTATTTCAATAGTAAAAATGGTGTTAATGGCACACCAATTAAATTAGTTTTTCAAGATACTAGCGGTGATGAAGCAGGAGCAATTAACGCTTTTCAAACTCTAATTAATAGAGATAAAGTTGTTGGAATTGTCGGGCCAACTTTGTCACAGCAAGCCTTTAGTGCCGATCCCATTGGCGAACGAGCAAAAGTACCAATTATTGGGCCATCAAATACTGCTAAAAATATTCCCGAAATTGGTGATTACGTTGCTCGTGTTTCTGCACCAGTTTCCGTCGTTGCGCCTAATTCGGTGAAAGCGGCACTTAAGCAAAACCCACAACTGAAAAAAGTTGCAGTTTTCTATGCCCAAAATGATGCATTTAGCAAGTCAGAAACGGAAATATTTCAGCAAACAGTTCAGGATCAAGGGCTAGAATTGGTAACAGTCCAAAAATTCCAAACTAGTGATACAGATTTTCAAAGCCAAGCGACCAATGCAATTAATCTCAAACCAGATTTGGTGATTATTTCTGGCTTGGCTGCTGATGGTGGTAATTTAGTTAGGCAATTACGGGAACTGGGTTATAAAGGCTTAATTGTCGGTGGAAATGGTCTAAATACATCGAATTTATTGCCAGTTTGTAAAGCACTTTGTGATGGGGTATTGATAGCTCAAGCCTACAGTCCAGAACATCCAGGTGAAATTAACGCGGCATTTCGTAAAGCCTATATTGAAGAATATAAAAAAGAACCACCCCAATTTAGCGCTCAAGCTTTTGCAGCAGTGCAGGTTTATGTTGAAGCACTCCAATCTTTAGATAAAAAGAGCAAAATCAACAAACTACAGCTACCAGAATTACGGACGCAGCTAAACAAACAAATACTTGAAGGAACATACAATACACCATTAGGTGAAATTGGTTTTACTCCCACAGGTGAAGTTGTGCAAAAAGATTTCTATGTTGCCCAAATCAAGATGGAAAAAGATGGAAGTCAAGGTAAATTCACATTTCTAAAATAGTTGCTACATGAATATCAATATCTTTTTGCAGCAATTATTAAATGGGTTATCCATTGGCAGTGTTTATGCAATTTTTGCCTTGGGATATACCTTGGTTTATTCTATTTTGGGCATTATTAATTTAGCTCATGGCGCGATTTTTACCTTGGGTGCATATTTCACTTATGCACTTATGGGTGGGAACTTTGGATTTAATGGCTTGCTGGCTAATGCAGCCTTGCCGATAAAATTACCATTTGCTATATCCTTAATTTTAGGAAGCACCTTAGCGGGATTGGTAGGGGTAGTGATGGAACGCGTTGCTTTTCAACCTTTGCGCCGTCAAGGTTCCGATCCTTTGCTAACTGTTGTTTCCAGCTTGGGAGTAGCAGTGGTAATTGTGAATTTAATCCAGTATTTAATAGGCGCGGAAAGTTACACATATCCCGCAAATACTTACGGTAATTTGCCACCTGCAATTAACTTTGGTAGTCCAGAAAACCCAATTCCGATTCGCAGTGTTCAAGTGGTAATTTTTACTGTATCAGTAGTGATTGTGGCAATTCTTACCTATTTTATCAATCGGACTAAATATGGTAAGGCAATGCAAGCGATCGCAGAAGATCCAACCACAGCTAGTTTGTTAGGAATTAATAGCGATCGCTTTATCATCCTAACATTCTTCATCAGCAGTTTTTTAGCAGGATTAGCAGGAACTTTAGTTGCCTCTAGTGTTAGTATTGCAGGGCCATATTTCGGCATTGCTTTTGGTTTGCGGGGTTTAGCAGTAATTGTCTTAGGTGGTTTAGGTAGTATTCCTGGTGCAGTTTTGGGAGGTTTATTAATTGGATTAGTAGAGGCGTTTGTTCCTGCTGATTATTCTGGATATAAAGACGCAGTAGCTTTTGCAATTTTGTTTATCATGCTATTAGTTAGACCCCAAGGTTTGTTAGGGCGGCGGTTTATTCAGAAAGTTTAAAGAGACGTAGTGTCATGAAAACATACATCGAACAAAAATTAACTTTTGACCAATTTTTAGAACAGTGTCCAGAAGAAGGTTTATATGAACTTGTAGATGGAGAAATTGTAGAAGTGCGTGCAACCAGAAATCATGATGATGTCGCTGACTTTACGGCTGACTCTTTCAAAGATGAAATTAAACGTTTAAATCTTAATTACGTAGTAAAAAATACAGCAGTCTTTAAAACTATAACTGCCAATGGCATAGAGCAAGGGCGCAAGCCTGATGTAAGTGTCATAGATAAAGATAAATGGCGCTCAAATCGCTCTGCTTATGCTGCACTTGAAGAACCCATTCAATTAGCTGTGGAGGTGACATCAACTAATTGGGAAGATGACTACATTGATAAATTAGATGAATATCAACGCTTAGGTATTACAGAATATTGGATTGTAGATTATTTGGCAATTGGGCTAAGAGAGTATTTGGGAAATCCAAAAGTTCCGGCTGTGTTTGTTTTTCTATTAGATGCTGAGGGTAAATACCAATGCACACATTTTAGAGATTCAGAACGAATAGTGTCACGAACTTTTCCTGAACTGACGCTGACAGCAGAGCAAATATTAACAGCTTAATAGTTAATAAAAGCGATAGTTTGATTAAAATTAATCAAAATATATTCAATAAAATGGCTGATTTTTTCGCTACTTACGCTTCTTTAATTGTCTCTATGGTATTGGGGGCGTTAATAGGGTTATCACTTTACTTACCGCTAATGACAGGACAATTGTCTTTAGCTAGTCCAGGATTTTATGCTTTAGGTGGATATATTGCAGCAATTTTATCCACAAAAATTTTTACATCTGACAGTAGTTTATTCCCAATTCCATTCTTGTTATTGGAGATGTTAATTGCGGGTGTAATTTCTGGTTTGTTGGGTATATTAGTGGGAATTCCAGCATTACGGTTGCGAGGAATTTATTTAGCGATCGCAACTATCGCTTTTGTGGAAGTTCTGCGCGTCATCTCTCTCAATTTAGATATTACAGGCGGTGCTGTTGGAATTTTTGGTATTCCTCAACCTTTCCAAACACAACTTGAATATTTATGGATTGCTTTGCCATTACTATTAATTAGTATGGTGCTACTTTATCGTTTAGAACGTATCCGCGTCGGCAGGGCTTTTATCGCTATCCGCGAAGATGAATTGGCTGCGGGTGCAATGGGAATCGATCCGACTTATTACAAAGTTTTAGCGTTTACGTTAGGCGCTATGCTTGCAGGGATTGTAGGTGCAATTAGCGCTCACTTCCTCAATACCTGGAATGCTCGTCAAGGTACTTTTGATGCCAGCATTATATATTTAACTTTTGTTTTAATTGGTGGTTCAAGAACTTTTTTAGGCCCAGTAATTGGAGGTATGGTATTTACAGCCTTACCAGAGATTCTGCGAAGCCTAGCTGATACTGGTGGTTTACCTAATTGGTTAGCACAGTTTTTGCGAGATGGTAGATTAATTATTTTTGGCTTTTTAATAGTAATAGGTACAATCTTTTTCCCACAAGGGCTAATTACTCCAGATGTTTTTCAAATAAAAAAACGAACCGCAAGGGGTGCAAAAGAATAAGATTTTTAGAGAGTGATTGCGTAAGTTTTATATTTATAATAGTATGCAAAAATGTCACATAGCATTTCAGTAAATAATAACAGTATAGTCTTAGAAGCAAGAGCATTAACTCGCCGCTTTGGTGGTTTAGTGGCGGTAAATAATGTATCTTTTAGTGTAAATAAACATGAGATTTTTGGACTCATTGGCCCTAATGGCGCTGGCAAAACAACACTGTTTAATTTGATTACTGCCTTTATTCCACCTTCTGGCGGCCAATTAATTTATCAAGGTGCAGAAGTTTCTCAACTGCGTCCCCATCAAATTGCGGCTTTAGGTATCGCCCGTACCTTCCAAAATATCCGGTTGTTTGGGGAATTATCGGCATTAGAAAATGTGATAATCGCCCGACACTTACACACTAAAAGTAATATGATTACAGGAGTTTTGGGATTACCACCAGCGCCTCGCGAAGAATTAAAAACAAAACAAAAAGCTTTAGATTTATTAGATTTGGTGGGATTAAGCGATCGCGCTGACGAAAAAGCCAAAAACTTTGCTTACGGCGATCAGCGGCGACTAGAAATTGCCCGTGCTTTAGCATTACAACCGCAAATTTTACTTCTCGACGAACCGGCGGCGGGGATGAACCCTAACGAAAAGCAGCAATTGAGTGAATTTATCCGTAGCCTGCGCGATCGCTTCAATTTGACGATCGTCCTTATTGAACACCATGTACCATTAGTTATGGGTTTGTGCGATCGCATTGCGGTATTAGATTTTGGTCAATTAATTGCTTTGGGTGAACCATCTGTAGTCAGAAATAACCCGGCTGTAATTGAAGCTTATTTAGGAAATGAATGAATTTATCTAGACAAAATTACTACAAATTCGTCTAAAGAACTCACAGCGATCGCGCTATCCATTAAGCTTTCCAATTTTTCCACACTTTCGCCCTCAAGCCTTGCTTCCACTTCATGAGGAATTTCGCCAAAGCGTCGTCGTAATACTCGTACTAACTGCCGTTGTACACCCTGCTGAAGACCTAGCTGAATACCTCTTTGCTCAATTTCCTGATACCAAGGCGATTCTCGCAATACTGCCATATCCCACCTCATGATTTGTTGCACTAAAGGCGTGTCTAAAACAAAGCTAGCAAAAAATGCCAGCAATGATTCTAACTCGTTCAACTGTTCATCGGCTCGTAGCGCCTGTAATGCGCGTTGCACAACTGATACCTCTCCCCCTCCTCGCAGGATTGGCACAAAGGGTAACAACGATGGTAGTGATTGCTCAAATACTATTTCAGCATCGATTTCCCACAGATTAATTACGCGATAATCTTGGATAGCACGTAATCCCAAAAATTCCTGCTCGTAACTATTGACAATAGTTAAGGTGGATGGAGGCGGTAAAATGTTGATCAGTACTGGGTAAGTTGGCAATCGGTAGCGTTCTTGGGCCAAGGCAGCATAGGCTCTCATCCGTAGAGGCATCTGTGCCGTGTAACGCAACTGTAGTTCATTTAATACTAGAAAATCTCCGTGAGTAGCACTGTATGCTTTCACCAACACATCTGTTTCCCGGCTAATCCAATGAAACTCAGAGCCGAGAATTTCTTTCGCCACGACTTCAGGACGCTGTGTCACCCATTTTACCCATGCATCGGGAGCTAAATTAATTAGTCGCTTGCTACCAATATCTGCTACTTTTGCCACTGGACGCTTGATATATTTATCAGTAATTAATGGTACATCATAAAGATTGCGGTATTATGGCGTTGGTTTGAAGTTGAAGCAACGTCTATGCACTGTTTTAAGAAATGTATGATTGATGTATCTTAGATTTTGAATCAACATTTCTAGATGTAAACCGCCCATGAAAGCCGATAGTAAGCCAAGCTATACAATTTTAGAAGTTCAAGAACTTGATGTTAATTATGGCGGCATCCAAGCTTTAAAAAAGATTAATTTAATTATTCAAAAAGGTGAGGTAGTTACTCTAATTGGTGCTAATGGTGCTGGAAAAACGACTACACTCCGTGCCATATCTAAAGTAGTTAATCCTAATAGTGGTGTAATTATCTATAATGGACATAATATTACCCGCCGCCAAACTCACGAAGTTGTACAACTTGGTATCGCCCATTGCCCTGAAGGACGCAGAGTATTAGCCAGGCAAACTGTATTTGATAATTTACTTTTGGGTGCTTATATTCGCTCCAATCAAGCCGAGATAAAAGCAGATATTCAGCGCCAATTTGAGCTATTTCCCCGCTTGTCACAAAGACGCAATCAACTAGCAGGAACTCTCAGCGGTGGCGAACAACAAATGTTAGCGATCGCACGTGCTGTCATGAGTAAACCACAACTATTGCTTTTAGACGAGCCTAGCTTAGGTTTAGCACCTGCGATCGTCCGAGAAATCTTCTCAATTATTGAAAATCTCCGGGCTACAGGGGTGACTATTCTATTAGTTGAACAAAACGCAAATCTGGCGCTGCAAATTGCCGATCGTGGTTATGTTCTAGAGGCTGGTTCTATAACTTTAACAGGTGCAGCATCAGAATTAATTAGTGATGAGCGAGTTAAAAAGGCTTATTTAGGGTAAATAATTAAATTAAAATTTGGGAGGTGCAATCAGATGGTAAAATCACCCACTAAACCCCTAACTTTAGAAGAGTTTTTGAGCCTACCAGAAACAAAGCCTAGCTCAGAATACATCAACGGTCAAATTATTCAAAAGCCAATGCCTCAAGGAAAACATAGTAAATTACAGGGTAAGTTAGTCACAGGTATAAATGAAGTAGGTGAAAATCGAAAAATTGCCCTTGCTTTCCCAGAATTGAGGTGTACTTTTGGCGGACGTTCAATTGTCCCTGATGTAGCTGTATTTGCTTGGGAACGGATTCCCTTAGATGAACATGGAGAGGTGGCAAATGTTTTTCATACCTATCCAGACTGGGCAATTGAGATTCTTTCGCCCGATCAAAGCCAGACTAAAGTAACTGGAAATATTTTGCACTGTTTAAAACATGGTAGTCGTTTAGGTTGGTTAATTGATCCAGGCGATCGCTCTGTTTTAGTCTATCCACCAAAGCAGCAACCAGAACTTTTACAAGAAGAACAAGAAATATTACCAGTTCCCGATTTAGTTAGCGATTTTAAATTAACTGTAGGGCAACTATTTGAATGGTTAAAATTATAAATAATTCTATATATTCATATCTAGTTTTGGGAATACTAAAGGTAGTAATTTACTAAACTTAGAGCCAGACAATGGATTTCGTAAATTTAATAAAAACGGGTAATAGTTGGAAATTTGCGACTGAAGCTGATTTAGAAGATTTTGTCTGGGCTAATTTAAAGGAACTTTTCGGATTAATTCCCCTAAAGCGACAATATTATGTTAATGGTCAAATTTGTGATATTTTAGCATTGAGAGAAAATAAACAGTTAGTGGTGTTGGAATTGAAAAATGCTGAAGATAGATATATTATTCAGCAGCTAACTCGATATTATGACGCTTTACAGGAAGTAAAACCTTTAGAAGACGAAATAGACTATCAACAACCTATTAACTTAATAGCAATTAAGCCTAATTTTCATAGAGATAATTTTATAGACAAAAAGTATCATCATTTATCTATTGATTTTTTTGAATTTGCAGTTTTATTAGATAAATCCAACTATTATTTACAGATAAAAAATTTAGATGATGAGAAAGTTTCAAAAATAAAAATTCCTCATCAGGACAGAGAGAAAAATGAAGATATACCTCCACCTTCTAGAGGGCTGATGAACCGTCTAGCTAAATGCTCTTCTGAACAACAAGAAGGAATATTGAAAATTCGTCAAAAGGTTCTAAGTTTTGATAAACGGATGGAAGAAATATCTTCTGCTGTTAGTTTTAAATATGGAAATGGTAATAGTAAAACAAGTAAATTCTGTGCTGAATTTTACTTTGATAGTAAAGGAATGCCAATTATATTTTTATGGTTAGGTTTAAAAAATAATAGTAGCGGTCGCATAAGTAGAGCAAGAATTTGGACAGATTGGCAAGGTAATGCTTTGTTAGAGGGGTATGTACCAAGTGGAATTGGTGAAAAGATAACTTCATATAAAAAGTTAATTTCCAACAGAATAGCAAAACTATATACAATTATCAATAGAGAGCCAAAAATGCTGTATACCACCGATTTTAAATATATTCGGCAATATTGTAAAGATCGTAATAGAGTCATGAGAAAGCTTAATAATAATGAGCCTATAATTTATGAAGAATGTAAGTTACTGGAAGTTGATATTGAAAGATATGCTGTTGGAATGAAAAGATATGTAGTATTTGATTTTGGTGACTATGAACCTCTAAATGGATTTGTTGATGTAGCTTTAGAAAAATGGCTAAAAAGGCTTTAATAAAAGCTACTTGACAGCACTTATAACTTTTCCTAATCATTAGTATTATTAAATAATATTACGATTTTTGTCCTATATTAATATTTGCAGCCCTCCTTGCAGATATCTATATATTTGTTTAGCGGGGAATTATATTCACCGGAATAATTAAACCCATGAGTCAAATAGTCTGGATAGCAAGACACGCTAACCGCCTCGATTTCGTAAACCCTGATTGGTTTCTTACTGCTGAACGACGCTACGATCCACCCTTGTCTGATGATGGTATGGTGCAGGCACAGCAGTTAGCTAAACGATTGAAAAAAGAAAATATTGGTCATATTTTCGCTTCTCCTTTCCTGCGAACTGTACAAACGGCAAACGCAGTTGCAGAAATGCTCGACTTGCCAATTAAACTCGAAACAGGTTTGAGTGAATGGCTAAATCCAGTTTGGATGACAGAAGAACCCGAAAGGCTCTCAACTCCAGCATTAGCAGAGTTATTCCCCAGAATTGACCGCAGCTACACCTCGCGCATCGCTGCCAAATATCCTGAAACTCACGAAAAAGTGCGAGAACGTTCTGGACAAACTGCTAGATGTTTAGCTACTGAGTTCTTCCCAGAGGATATCCTGCTAGTGGCACATGGTGCATCTGTGTTGGGTGGAGCAATGGGACTAGTGGGGGAAATTGCCAAAACAGAAGTTAAAGCTTCTTTATGTTCTTTGGTAAAAGTGGTACGCCAGGAACCAGAATGGTTATTGGAACTAACGGGAGACACTTCCCATTTAACCCACATAGAAGAAGTTATTCGATTTGCTTAAACCTCTGATAGAGATTTGCGTTCATGCCTTCTGCTACGTTGGGTATATCCTACAAAAAAAAGTAATTAATTCGCGAATAAATTCTATGACTTTATTACTAGCAGGAGACATTGGTGGGACGAAAACTATTCTGCAATTGGTTGAAAAATCAGATTCACCAGCTTTACATACTATTTATCAGGAAAGTTACCACAGTGCTGATTTTCCCGATTTAGTACCCATAGTACAGCAGTTTTTGCTCAAAGCTAATACACCAATACCAGAAAAGGCTTGTTTTGCGATCGCAGGCCCCATTGTCAAAAATACTGCCAAACTGACCAATTTAGCCTGGTTCCTAGATACCGAACGTTTAGAAGCAGAATTGGGTATCCCGCATATTTCTTTGATTAATGACTTCGCCGCCGTTGGCTATGGCATTTCAGGTTTACAAAAAGAAGACTTGCTGACGTTGCAAGTTGGCAAACCTCAACCCGAAACCCCCATTGGAATTATTGGTGCTGGTACTGGCTTAGGGCAAGGATTTTTAATTAAGCAGGGAAACCACTATCAAGTTTTTCCCTCAGAAGGTGGACACGCTGACTTTGCCCCTCGAAACGAGATCGAGTTTCAACTGTTAAGATACCTGCTGGGTAAACATGATATCCAGCGCGTTTCTGTAGAACGCGTGGTTTCTGGAATGGGAATTGTGGCAATTTACCAATTTCTGCGCGATCGCAAATTTGCCGCCGAATCACCAGATATTGCCCAAATCGTTAGAATTTGGGAACAAGAAGCTGGACAAGAAGAGAAAAGTGTCGATCCTGGTGCTGTCATTGGTACAGCTGCACTAGAAAAACGCGATCGCCTCAGTGAACAAACTTTGCAATTATTTGTAGAAGCTTATGGTGCAGAAGCCGGCAATCTCGCCCTGAAACTCCTACCTTACGGTGGCTTATACATCGCTGGTGGAATTGCGCCCAAAATCCTGCCCTTAATCCAAAATAACGGTTTCTTATTAAATTTCACCCAAAAAGGTAGAATGCGCCGCCTCCTCGAAGAGATCCCGGTGTATATTATCCTCAACTCACAAGTCGGCCTAATTGGTGCTGCTTTATGTGCTGCTAGGTTATAACAGCTGGCATCATCAGTGAGATCAGCATCTCAAAGGGCAAAAAATATGACAGTTAAAAGTCTGTTACCACTAATAGCCGCCACCATTGTCTGTGGTGGCTCTGTTCTTGTGGAAGCGCGTCAACCCAAATCTCCGGTAGCTGTTGTCAAACCAAAGGTTTCTCAACCCGTGCAGCCACAATGGAAGTTATATACTGCTCCAGATGGACGTTTTACAATTTTGATGCCGGGAAGCCCCAATAGAAATACCGAATCCCAAAAAACTTATATGGGGGAAATTAACCTAGAAATATTTGTCGCTCAACCACCAAAACAGCAAGTAGCATACATAGTTGCTTACAATGATTTTCCTTATAGTTACGGTCAAATGGCTGACCCTCAAGCTGTACTTAATAATGCGCGGGATATGGCTTTAAAGACTACGAAAAGCAATTTAATTAGTCAACGAAACATTCGTAGTTCCAATAATCATCCCGGCAAAGAAATTCAGTATATCAATTCTGGAGGGAAAATCACTATAAGTAGAATGTATGTTGCCGAAGGAAGACTATATCAAGTAATGGCAATAACTACAAAAAAACAGCAAAAGACACTAGCTAAAACCATTACTGGATATTTAAATTCTTTCAATGTAGTTTTGAAAAAGTGAGTTAACAATTCAACTTGAATTTACGATAAATAAAACTTTTACTATATTAGCTTTGTAATCAATTGCAGAGCTAATATAGGATTTCCGGCATTGCATATTTGCGGGATGATTTTGCTAGTTTTGTAGGATGGGTATCTTGCCCGTCCCTTGTATTTCAGGGCGCTCGTGTCGCCCACCCTACAAGAATCATCCCTTGATTCAGCAACAATGATGCAATAGTTCGAGCATTTTACCTGGGCTTGAGTCGGACTCCTCACTTCGCTCTAGCCAGCAACTTCGACCAAGGGATGTTTCTGGATGCCGCATTAGATGAGCTGCTGCTGGAGTGTGCAATTATAGTCGTAGTCACACAGATTAGGACAGTGTTGATTGCTCAAAGTCTTGAAAAAACTGGATTTTTACTCAGCACTCAGCACTTAGCTATAATTGACGGGAGCCAGGATTTCGCCCAATACGTTTCGGATAAGCATTTTTCACTTTCCTTGTGGTCTGGGGAAAGTGTAAAGAATGTATTCAAAACCTTTCCCCTTTCCCCTTTCCCCTTTAACCGAACCGTATTGGGATTTCGCCCATATCCACGCCTGTGGAGATGCTCTCTCGACTATTGTGGGCATTGTTCTGGATGTTGGACTTTATAAATCCTGCAACAACTCTCTGACCAATTTCCCAATTCTCGTCAAAGTCAAGAACAGTTTGATGTGTGGTGGCGGACGAACTATTCAACCTGGGCTGAACAGTTAAACAAGACAATCGTTAATTATCGCAATATTAATCACCAGTGATAATTTAGCCTTGAACAACAGCAAGTGTTACAACATTACTATGATGCTAATCAGTTACTACTCGATTGCTTACATAGCAATCGAGTAGTAACCCCTGTTATCAGGCAAGAAATTGAAGCCACCTTATTTTACCTTAGAAGGAACTTAAGGACAGGGAATGAGAATAGTTTTGTTGATTAATTCTTTACAGGTATTTTCAGTTAATTGAACCACAGATTCTTGGAGGGAACATACCGTACCCTTTTTTGAAAAGTTTTTCTACGTTTTGTGTCGTAGTTAATCAATTCATTTAGGAAATAAAACAATACCTGCTCATAATACAAGAATAGAACCTAGTAATTTTAACCATTAAATGGTTCTCTGCTACCTTTTATTTGACCTATCTGCTTGTCTCATCACCTTAAGACTACGGATTTTTCAGATCGCTTTGCCTTTCAAGTCTTAATCGCAGGTCTTATTATGAATTTAATCAATGACTTTTGCTTGGCAGTTGGGATACTCAAAGGTGTACAAGTACTCGTTGTAGACAACGATCGCGATAGTAGAGATTTGTATGCTTTTTTACTGGAAGACCTGAGCGCAAATGTGATTAGCGCTGGTTCTATAAAAGAAGCTTTAGAAATCCTGGGTTGGTTCACACCCAACATTATTGTCTGTGAAATTAGGTTTTTAGGTGAAAGTATTTATACATTGCTAAACACATTGGATGCTATGGAAGTAAACAATGGTAAGCATATCCCAATCATTGTGACTTCAACATCTATCACAGGTACTTGTGACCAAATTCCAGATGTAGAGTTTGAAGAATATTTACTTAAGCCATTCGACCTTGACGAATTTGTTTCTATGATTGTGAATCAAGTACAGGAAAATGTGGCGAAAAATTTTTGCACCGGGCTGCTAGTTGCAAACTAGTAAGTAAGTTTAAGTATCTGCGTTGTTTAACCGCCCTGAAATAAATTTCTAGACTGCATAGCTAAAACCCTAGTTCAGGGTACAACTGTAGGTTAGACACAGCCTACAATATAAGCACATGGGTTTGAGCGAATGATAAGCTGTGCTGGATGAATCCACCTCAGAACTCCGTTCATCCACCTTTGAACTGGATGAATCCACCTCAGATACTCGTTCATCCACCTTTGAACTGGATGAATCCACCTCAGAACTCCGTTCATCCACCT